>NZ_JBHXJK010000040.1:54836-71009 GCF_042723255.1 Amycolatopsis thailandensis | reverse complement strand
CCTTCCTTGCGCCTAGCGCAAGGAAGGGGGCCTTCATGTACTGGGGACCGGACCGGAGCCGCCGGTGGCCGTTCGGTCAGGCGGGAGCGCCCCGAACCGCCATCTTCTGCACGTCCATGTAGAGGCAACCGGCCGTGGTCGGCTGCGGTGAGCAAGTCCGTTCCGGATAGAAGGACAGCTGGTTGGACGAAACGGTCAGCCGCACGAACCGCACCCCGGTCGCGCTGCCCGGCGCGAGCTGAAGCGCGGTGAGCTTGTTCAGGTCGGCGGGTTTGAAGTCGCCGGTGCCCGCCTTCACCCAGTTCGTGCCGTCCACCGAGGTCTCGACGGTGACGTCCTTGGCCGCGGCGGGCGGGTCGTCGCCGCAGACGTTGGACGGGTCGATCTCGATGGCGCTGACGTTGACCGGTTTGCCCAGCTTGATGGTCACGAACCGGGTCTCGATCGTGCCGTCGGGGCGGACGGCCTTGTCGGTCGACCAGCCGCCACCGCCCAGCACCGACGAGGCCGCCAGGTCACCGGGACCGCAGCCGTACGGGGTGTAGTCGACGCCGTTGAATCCGGCGACCGCGGCCCCGGCGGTACCGGCGGCCCAGTTGAACCGCAGTGACCAGTCGACCTTGGTGGTACCCGAGCGCACCGAGACCGCGCGGGTCTCGCTGTCCGCGCCGCCGCCGAAGGCGTAGACCTTCGGATAGGTGCCCGGGAGCACACCGGGGATGGTGTAGACGCCGGCGGCGTCGGTGACCGCGGCCAGCGACCCGGCGAAGCCGGAGTCGTGCCCGCCGAACCGGACGGCGACGCCCGCGATCGGGGCCCCGCCGTCGTGGTTGGTGACCTTGCCGGTCACGGTCCCGGTCGGGGTGCCCGCGGGCGGCGGGGTGGAGAAGTCCTCGGCCGGCTGGGTGTCGGCGCCGGTGATCGACGCGGCGAAGTAGCCCATGCCGCGGGCCGCGAAGGCCTTCCACAGTTTGGCGTGCGCGCGGCCGCCGTTGATCACCGTGTCGGCCTGCAGGATCGCGTTCCGCATGTCGAGGAAGGACGGCGACGCGGGCGAAAGCTCCATCGCGCGGGTGACCAGGGCGCGTGTCAGCGGCACCCCGAGCGCGGAGCGGACGTCCCACAGCGTGCTCGCCCAGATCTCACCGTCGGCGTGCACCTCCGGGCCACCGATGATCCGGCCGAGGTCGCCGTAGGTGTAGCCGCCGGGCCCGGCTCCGGGCGTGCCGGGGCACTGCGGCGCACCGGCGCCGACCGGACAGTCCAGCGGCTGGGTGCGGGCGAGGGGCACGCCGTTGCTGACGTAGTCGCCGCCGAGGAGCTCACCGGGCGCCGAGGTGTCCTTGATCGCGTTACGCCCGACGAGGTAGTCGAAGGCGTACCAGTCACTCCACGCCTCCCCCATCGCGCCGGACTGGAAGGTGTTGAGCGTCGAGTTGCCCTGCGCGTCGACGACGAGCCGGTTGGACAGGCCGTGCGTGTACTCGTGGTGGATGATCGTGGCGTCGTCGGCGGAGTTCGCGGCGAGGAACGGATCGCTGGGATCCCGGGGGTCGTGGAACAGGAACATCCCCATCGTCGGTGCCTGACCGTCCGGCGGGGTGCCCATGAACGCGTTGTCGTAGTAGCCCGGCGTCTGGGCGCCGAGCAGGGTGTGGACCTGGACGGCGTCGCCGTCGACCTTCTCGAAGTTGCCTGCCTCTCGGGTGAACCCAATCGGGAAGGAGGCCAGATGGTCGTGGAAGCTTCCGACGTAGGCCAGCGCCTGCACGGCGTTCTGTTCCCGGTTCTTCGCCCACGAGCCCGGTGTCTTCGGGTCCCAGGAGCACGGCCTCGCCGCGGAACACGGCGGGCCGACGACGGCGTTGAAGTCGGTGAACTTGTACCGGTAGGTGCCGTCGGTGTTCGGCCCGATCTCTTCCTGCGGCTGGAACTTCTGGTCGCCGTTGACGTCGGCGGCGACGTGCGCGACGTTGCCGTCCAAGGTCTTGGCGTCGGCGGGCAGCCAGCCCTTCTGGGTCAGGTTGACCTGCTTCTGCGGGCCGGGCTGTGCCTCCCAGGCGAGCCCCCTGGCGCCGTCGGCGTCGTTCGCGTGGTTGACCAGGTTCTTGCGGTACAGGAGTTTCCCGGTCCCCGCGTCGGTCACTTCCTGGAACATCTTGTCCACGGCGGGTTTGGTCAGCCGGTACCAGGCGGGGCGGATCCCGTCGGGGGTGAGGAAGGCGACCTGCCTGGCGTCCGGGGCGGGTGCGGCCAAGGCACTCGCGCCGAGCGACGCGGGGAGGCCGCGCACGGGTGAGCCGTCCAGCTGGATCAGCCTGCCGTCCTTGGTGACGTGCGCCTTCAGCCCGTTGCCGAAGACCGGGACGCCGCCGACGGCCTGGGTGAAGGACAGATGGTGCGTGCCTTCGACGTCGACGTAGTCCTTGCGCAGGTTCAGGTTCGCGGTGTCGCCGGCACTCAGGCCGACGAGCCCTTCCTGCTTGCGCAGGTAGTTCAGGACGATGTCACGAGGCGACTCGGCGCTCGGGCCGGTGAGGAATCCGTCGGTGCGGGCGAGGACGCGGGGGGTGCCGGTCAGCTCGTCGAAGTCGAGCAAGGCCTGGTTCCCGAGTTCCGCTCGCGCCTTGGCGACGGAGTTCGCCTGGGACGCCGAGAGCCGGTCCTGCGCGCCGAGGGCGTGCGGGCCGGTTCTCGCCGTGTCGCGGACATCGACGTCCTTTCCGGATCTGTCCGGTGTGGTGTGGACGGCGCCCGGTGCCGGTGCCGCGCCGGCTTGGGGCGCTGTGATCAGCGCTAACACTGTCATTGCGGTCACGGCGCACAACGAGGCACGCGAACGCGACGAACGTGACGTCACTCCAGACCCCTCTCTCGGTGGTGACGCAGACGTTCCCTTCGTACCGATACAGTCACTGTGGACGTCAGCGCCGATCAGGTACGACCATCCCGGTGAGCGGTACCCACGGCCTCGACCCGTCCACAGTGGACTCAGCGGTATTCGTAGGGGACGATGGACAGCGCCACGGAATTCGAGCAGCTGCGGCCCGTCATGTTCGGGCTCGCCTACCGCCTCCTCGGTTCGGCGGCGGAGGCGGAAGACGCCGTCCAGGACGCCTATCCGAAGTGGGCGGGCGCCGAGCGCGGGTCGATCGAGTCGCCGCGGGCGTGGCTGGCGAAAGTGGTCACCAATCTCTGCCTGAACCGGCTGACCTCGGCCAGGGCGCAGCGCGAACGGTATGTCGGGCCGTGGCTGCCCGAACCGGTCCTGACCTCGGACGACGCACTCGGCCCATTGGAGACGGCTGAGCAGCGGGATTCGGTGTCGCTGGCGATGCTGGTGCTGCTGGAACAGCTCGGCCCGGTCGAGCGGGCGGTGTTCGTGCTGAAGGAGGCTTTCGCCTACAGCCATCGGGAGATCGGCGCGATCCTCGACGTCTCCGAAGTCAACTCGCGCCAGTTGCACAGCCGCGCCCGGCGGGCCCTGGACCGTTCGGACGAGCGACGGGTTCCGGACCCGCGACAGCTTGCGAAGCTGGTCGAGAGCTTCCTGTCGGCGGCGCGGGACGGTGACCTGCCCGCGTTGGAGAACCTGCTGACCGCCGACGTCACGGCGTGGTCGGACGGCGGCGGCAAGGTCACCGCGGCCCGGCGTCCGGTGCACGGCGCGGCGAAGGTCGCCCGGCTGTACGCCGGGATGTTCGCCGGCGCCTCGCAGGTCTCGATCGGGATCGGCGAGGTCAACGGTGGTCCGGCGGTGATCGCGACGGCAGGCGACGCCTTGTTCGGCGTCCTCGGGTTCGAGGTGGTGGACGGCCGGATCGCCGGGCTCCGCGCGGTCGGGAATCCGGACAAACTCGCGTACCTCTCGCGGCAGCTGTCACGTTCCGGTTGGTCTGCCGGTTCTTGAGGGTGGAAACTCTCGTGAACGGAGGACCTGGGTGATGAAACCGATTCTGGTGACCGGCGGTACCGGCGACCTCGGCCGTGAGGTGGTGCGGCGGCTGGCGGCCGACGATCGGCCCGTCCGGATCATGAGCCGACGGCCGCATCCCTCGGACGTCGCCCACGAATGGGCGCGATGCGACCTGAAGACCGGTGACGGTCTCGCCGAGGCCGTCACCGGTGTCTCGGCGATCATCCACTGCGCGTCGACGCTGGGCCGCGGGGACGAACAGGTGACGCGGAACCTGGTCGAGGCGGCGCGGCGCGCGGGCAGCCCGCATCTGGTGTACATCTCGATCGTCGGCATCGAGGTGATCCGGTTCTTCTACTACAACGAGAAGCTGGCCTCGGAGAAGGTGATCGAGGAGTCCGGTCTGCCGTGGACGGTGCTGCGCGCGACGCAGTTCCACGAGCTCGTCGCGCGGGCGTCGGCGGCGCAGCGCCGGCTGCCGGTGACGTTCATGCCGTCCGGCTTCCGGTTCCAGCCGGTCAGCACCGGCGACGTCGCGGACCGGCTGGTCGCGCTGGCGTCCGGCGAGCCGGCGGGGCGGGTGCCGGACCTGGGCGGCCCCGAGGTGCGGACCGCCCGTGACCTGGCGGAGGCGTATCAGCGGTCGGTGGGGCGGCGGAAGCCGATCGTGTCGCTGTGGCTGCCGGGCAAGGCGTCCCGGGCGTTCCGGGCGGGCGGGAACCTGACGCCGGGGAACGCGACCGGTGTGGGCACCTTCGAGGAGTTCCTCTCCTCACGCGTTTAGTCCTCTGGATGCGGCACGACGAGCCGGGTTCACGCGTGCGAGTTACGGTGGCCTGGTGACGATCACCGGGTTCTTCTCCTCCTTCGAAACGGGTGATCCACAGCCGGTGGATCCGGCCTTGCGGGTCGGTACCGGACCGGGGTCGTCGCCGACGGCGAAGACGGGCGTCGGGTTCACCGGCGCGCGCGCTCTCCGCTACGAGAACACGCTGCGCGCGACGGTGTTCGAAGTGGACATCGAGGTCACCGGCCACACGGAACTGTCCTATGTGGTCTTCCCCGAGGCCGAACCCGACGCCGTGCCCGGCTACCGCAGCACCTTCGTGGCATTGGACGTCGAGTTCGACGACGGGACGGCCGCCGGTTTCAGCGCCGAAGAGCAGGGCTTGGACAAGACGCTGTACGTGGACCAGTGGAACCTGGTGCGCCGCGGACTGGCCGGGTTCGCCGGGCGGCGTATCGCCCGGATCGTCCTGGTCAGCGAGCCGCCGGACGGCGCGAGCGCGGGTTGGCTGGACGACGTCCGGATCACCGGGCGCACGGTCGAGATCCGCGAGCCGGTGGACCACGTCCGCACCACCCGCGGCACGCATTCCAGCGACAAGTTCTCGCGGGGAAACAACTTCCCCGCGACCGCCGTCCCGCACGGCTTCAACTTCTGGACCCCGGTGACCGACGCGGCCGTCACTAACTGGCTCTACAGCTATCACCGGCACAACGACGCCACGAACCGCCCGGCGTTGCAGGCGTTCGCGCTGTCGCACCAGCCGAGTCCATGGATGGGCGACCGGCACACCTTCCAGGTGACGCCGGGAATCGGCGAGGTCGAAGCGGACCGGTCTCGTCGCGCGCTCGCGTTCTCCCATGACGACGAGATCGACCGGCCACATCACTACGGTGTCCGGTTCGCCAACGGCATCACCACCGACATCGCCCCGGCGGATCACGCGGCGCTGTTCCGGTTCACCTTCCCGGGTGATCGTGGCTGGCTGCTGTTCGACAACGCCCGCAACCGGGGCGGGTTGCGGCTCGACGCGGCGAACGGCGTGGTCACCGGCCACACCTGGGTCCGCAGCAGGTTGTCGGCCGGGGCGCGGCGGATGTTCGTCCACGCCGAGTTCGACGTCCCGGCCGCACGCGGCGGGAAGATCCGCCGCCCGGCCTGGCGCACGGTGACCGGGTTCCTGGAGTTCGCGGCCGGCGAGGTGACGATGCGGATCGCGACGTCGCTGATCAGCCTCGCGCAGGCGAAGCGGAACCTCGACCTGGAGATCCCCGCCGGGACGAGCTTCGATCAGGTCCGCGGCCGGGCCCGCGCGCGGTGGGCGGAGATGCTGGACCGCGTCGAGATCGAAGGGGCGACCGAGGACCAGCGCACGACGTTCTACTCCAACCTCTACCGCCTGTTCCTTTATCCGAACTCCGCGCACGAGGACACGCCGAAGGGCGTCCGCCACGCGAGCCCGGTCATCCGCCGCCTCTGGCCCAGCACACGCACCAGGACCGGCGCGAAAGTGGTCGACGGCGAGATGTACGTCAACAACGGATTCTGGGACACCTACCGCACCACGTGGCCGGCCTACGCCCTGCTCACCCCCGGCCGGTGCGGTCGGATGATCGACGGGTTCGTCCGCCAGTACCGCGAAGGCGGCTGGATCTCGCGCTGGTCCTCCCCCGGCTACGCCAACCTCATGACCGGCACCAGTTCCGACGTGGCGTTCGCCGACGCGTACCTCAAGGGCGTGCGCGGTTTCGACGTCGAGGCGGCCTACGAGGCAGGGCTGAAGAACGCGACGGTGACGCCTCGCGGGCAGAGCGTCGGCCGGAAGGGCTTGCACGAGTCGATCTTCCTCGGGTTCACGCCCACCTCGGTCCACGAGGGACTGTCGTGGGCGCTGGAGGGTTGCGTCAACGACTTCGGCCTGGCCAATCTCGCCGATGCACTCGGCCGTCACGACGACGCCGCATACTTCCGGCAGCGCTCGCAGCAGTACGCGAACCACTTCGACCCGCTGATCGGGTTCTTCCAGGGTCGCAACCGTGACGGCAGCCGCCACTTCGCGGCCGCGGGTTACGACCCCGAGGCGTGGGGCGGCGACTTCACCGAGACGAACTCCTGGAACACCGCCTTCTCCGTCCCGCACGACGGCGCCGGGCTGGCCGCGCTGCACGGCGGCACCGGAGCGCTGGAGTCCAAACTGGACACGTTCTTCGCGACACCGGAGACCGGCCGCAAACCGGGCTCGTACGGCGGGCTGATCCACGAGATGACCGAGGCCCGCGACGTCCGGATGGGACAGTACGGTCATTCCAACCAGCCGTCGCACCACATCCCGTGGATCTACAACCTCGCCGGCGCGCCCTCCAAAACCCAGCGGATCGTGCGGGAGGTCCTGCGGCGGCTCTACGTCGGAAGCGACCTCGGCCAGGGCTACCCGGGCGACGAGGACAACGGCGAGATGTCCGCCTGGTACGTCTTCGGCGCGCTCGGGTTCTACCCGCTGACGATGGGCAGCCCCGAGTACTCGATCGGCTCGCCGCTGTTCACGAAGGCGACCGTCCATCTGGAGAATGGGAAAGACCTCGTCGTCGAAGCGACCGGCAACTCGGAGACGGCCGTCTACGTCCAAGGGTTGACGATCGACGGAAAGCCGCACGAGAGCACCACGCTCGCGCATTCGGCGCTGGCCGAAGGGGCGGTGCTGACGTTCACGATGGGTGAGCAACCGTCGGACTGGGGCCGCTCCCCCGCCGAGCCCGTCGCCCCGTGTCCGCTCACGGACATCACGACGGGCGCCGGTGCCCTGTTCGACGACACCACCAAGACCGAGGTCACCTTCCCCGACCGTGAACCCGTCATCGATTTCCCCGTCGATGACACGTCTCGTGAGGTCGTGATGTACACGCTGACCTCGGGAAGCCGCCGGGGCGATCCGCGTTCGTGGGTGCTGGAGGGGTCCGACGACGGCGAGCGCTGGACGCTGCTGGACCAGCGAGAGGGCGAGGCGTTCCGCTGGCGCCGTCAGACCCGGCCGTTCGCCCTCGCCGAGCCGGCGCGGCACGCCCGATACCGTCTTCGCATCACCTCGTCCACCGCCCGGCGGGTCACCCTCGCCCAAGGAGAGCTGCTCGCCCGATGATCTCCCGCATCACCCAGGCCACGACCGATCGTCTGGTCGCCTCCGATCCCGGCCTGGTCCGGCTCCGGCTCGCCTTCTCGGCCGTGCTCAGCATCGTCGTCGCCGTCCTGGCCATCCTGCCGTTCCACCAGCCGCTCACGGTCACTCTCGTCGCCGCGATCGCCGCCATGACCTCCGCCTTCACCGTCAACGACGAGACCCCGGGGAAGCAAGCGGTGACGCTGCTGCTCGGGCTGATACTCGGCGCGGCGTCGCTCACCGCGGCCAGCGTGGGTTCGGCCGTACCGCCGTTGGACAGCGTCGTGTTCGTGCTCTTGATCTTCGTCGCCGTCTACGCCCAGCGGTTCGGTTCGCGCGGGATCGCGCTGGGGTCGCTGTCGTTCTTCTTGTTCTTCTTCGCGATGTTCCTCCAGACGCATCTGAAGCAGGTCCCGGCACTGCTGCTGGCGCTGACGATCGGCATCGCGGCCAACGCGGTGGTCCGGTTCGTCCTGGTACGCAGGCACACCGACGCGGAGTTCCTCCGGATCCGGCGGGCGTTCCGGGCACGGCTCGCCGCCGTGGTGCGCGCGGCGGAAGACCACCTCGCGGTGGGCGGCAGCGAGCGCACCCGCAAGCGGCTCCGCACGACGAACTCCCGCATGCACGAGTCGGTGCTGCTCATCGAGGACACCGCGCCCGAGGTGACCGGCGCGGACTCCGCGAACCGGCTCCGCCGCCGCGCGATCGAGGTCGAGCTGGCCGTGCAGTGGCTGACGATCACCGTGCAGCGCACCTGTGCCGAGGATCTCGACGAGGACGTCCGGGACGATCTGATCGCGCGGATGCGGCGGTTCCGGTCCCTGATCGAGCGGGATCCGCGAGAGCTGCCGCTGATCAGCGAGACCGAAGAGTTCAGCAAGATGCTGGTGGAAGGCAGTCGGATCGACGAGCACGCCGCACCCGGCGACGGTGTCCGTCGCGCGCTCGCCGAACTCGCGCTGGCCGATGTGCGGGCGCAGCGGGTCGCCGAGCACGACGTCTCCGCAGTCCTCGACGCCGCCGACGATCCCGAGGATCCCGAGGAGAAGTCGTCGGCGTTCGCCTACGACAACCAGACGCGCAGCGCCATCCAGGCCGTGGTCGGCGGCGGGCTCGCCGTGCTCGGCGGGGAGCTGGTGTCGAGCCAGCGGTGGTACTGGGCGGTGCTGACGGTGTTCGTGGTGTTCATCGGCTCGTCGACCGCGGGGGCGACGTTCGTCAAGGGTGTCCGCCGGCTCGGCGGGACCCTCATCGGGATCGTGGGCGGGCTGGCGCTGGCCCTGCTGGTGTCGGGCAGCGCGCCGGCGACGCTGGCACTGATCCTGGTGTGCGTTTTCGGCATGGTCTACATGGCGCGGGTGTCGCAGGTGATCATGGCGTTCTTCATCACCAGCATGCTCGGGTTGCTCTACAGCCTGCTGGGGACGTTCAGTATCGAGGTGCTGTGGATCCGGGTCGCGGAGACCGCGGTGGGCGCGGCGGCCGGGGTACTGGCGGCGGTGGTGATCGTGCCGGTGCGCACGCGTGCGGTGATGCTGGACGACGTCTCGGCGTTGCTGGACGAACTGGACGAGTTCGTGGAGAAGACCGCGGGCCTGTTGTCGGGTGCGGAAAACGTGAGCGTCATCGAGAAGTCGCGTGATCTGGACCGGGCGGTGGACAAGGTCCGCACGACCATCGAGCCGCTCACCCATCCGGTGAATCTCAGCAGCCGTCGCGACTACGGCTGGCATGTGCTCACGACGGTGGAGACGATCGCCTTCCGCGCCCGGCATGTCGCCGCGCGGTCGCAGGCCGGGCTGCTGGTGAACGAGGCGGACCGGCTGCTGCTGTACACCGGGCGGATCCGCGCGAACATCGCGATGCTGGGGAAAGCGATCGGCGATCCCGGCGGTTCCGGACACGGGACGCTGGTCCGGGACGACGGGACGCCGGTGGCGGACCGGATCGACGATCCCCGGGCGAGGTCGGTGCTCACCAGTTTCGGGCATCTCGACGAGACGGTGATCGCGCTGGGCCGCTCGTTCGGGGTGGAGGCCACGGATCCGGCGCCGTCCGGGAAAGGGTGACGGCCTTCTCCGTCGAGGTTCGAAGAAGGCCGCCGCCTCAGGGATCAGTTCTTCGGTTTGGGACAGTTCTTCCAGGAGAAGTGGTAGGTGGTCTTGATCGAGCCGTCTGTCGAGTCCATCGTGACGAAACTGGTGGTCTTCTTCGGATCGGAAGTGCCGACCGCGGCCCGCAATTCCGTGTTGATGTTGAAGTTGCGGTCCTCACCGCAGGGCTTGTAGACGATGGCGCCGACCTCGATGTCGTCGGTGAACTGCCAGTTGTCTTCGAACGGGCCCTTGAGGTTGTGGGCCACGTAGGACGTCGGGGAATTGCCCTGGAAGTAGTAGTTCGCTCGTTCGACTCCGGTCGCTCCCGCGGCCAGGGACGCGAATCCGCGGTAATCGGTGCCCGCGATGCCGTAGGTGAATCCCTGTGGCACGTGGACATAAAGGTTGAGCTGACAGTTCTTGCGCAGATCGGTCGGTTTCGCGCCGATTCCGACCTGGGCGGTGTATTCGCTGTAGGTGACGGTGAACGCGGTGTTGTCCGGTGATACGGAAACAGCCGCGGTACCGGGTCTGCATCCGGTTCCGTTGACCGTCACCACGTCGATGACGATCTTGTCGGCCGGCAACGGGGGTGGCACCCAACCGCTCGGAGTGACGACCGAAGAGAAAAGCGTTACGGCAGCAACCAGCACGTTGAGCATGGGATCCTTCCCAAAGCTTCCACACGGCGGGGAACCGGGCAGGATTCGATGTCAGCGAGACGATCTTTTCCCGGCCCCCGACGATCGGGCGAAAGTGGTTTCGGTCACCTGACTCAGGGGTGACCGCGGAAAATGGGTCGTCGAGAAGACTCGCCGCCGCCGGACATGGCGACGACGAGCGGTGATGTCCTCGTACAGGGCGGCCAAGGCCCTGACCAGGGATGGGTGGGACGGCCTTCTTCCGGGCCGGGAAGCAGGCCGTCACCTGGGGACGATGTCAGGAGCCCGGGCAGACCTTCCACGAGAAGTGATATGTGGTCTTGAACGCGCCGTCGGTCGAATCCATCGTGATGAAACTGGTGGTCTTCTTCGGATCCGATGAACCCGCGCCGACCCGCAGTTCCGTGTTCACGTTGAGATTCCGGTCCTCCCCGCACGGCTTGTAGATGATGACGCCGCCTTCGGCCTCGTCACGGAATTGCCAGTTGTCCGAGATCGGCCCGTTGACGGGGTGACTCACCTGCGCTGTCGGCGAATTGCCCTGGAAGTAGTAATTCGCCCGCTGCAGCGCCTTGGCGCCCGATTCGAGATAGGCGAATCCTCGGTAATCCGCGCTGGCGATACCGTAGGTGAATCCCTGCGGCACGTGGATGTTGAGGTTGAGCTGGCAGTTCTTCCTGAAGTCGGTGGGCTTCGAGCCGACGCCGACCTGGGCGGTGTATTCGCTGTAGGTCACGGTGAAGGAAGTGTTGTCCCTGGCGACGGCGACCGCGGACGAACCCGGCGGACAGCCGGAACCGTTGACCGTGACCACGTCGATGACAACGCGGTCGGGCGGCGGTCCCGGGGGCGGCGCCAAGCTATTCGGTGTTATTATCGATGAGAAAAGTGATACGGCGGCAACCACTGCATTGAGCATGGGGTCCTTCCCAAAACTTCCACACGGGGGGCGGGGAACTGGGCGGACTCATGTTAGCGAAACGATCTCCACGATGCCGCCCGCCGATCGGACGAAACCGTCCCGGCAATCGGTTCATGAAATTATATTATGGTCTGTAACCGTTTTCCGGGCTCAACGGAAACGCCGCCGAACCCGGAAAACACCATTCGGTTCGCACGATATGGAAATTGTCTTCGCGGTTCGCGCGTTGACGATTCCGGGAAGACAGGCCGGTTCAGGCGGAGACCAGGCTCACGGCATCGCCGAGCGCCGCCACCGCCTCGGGCCGCCATGGGCCCGCGGTGATCACCACCACGTGGTCCAGTCCCCAGGACGCGAGCTCGGCACACCGGCGGGCGAAGTCCTCTGAGGACTCCCCCGGCGCCAGCCTGGTCGCGATGGTCTTCTCGATCTCCTCGACCGGCCGTCCGACGTCGGCGCAGTGCCGGGCGAGGACGTCCAGGTGCCCGCGGACGGTCTTGCCGCCATCGGGGACGTCGAAAAGATTGCACGCGTCGGCGTACTCGGCGACCAACCGCAGGGTCCGCTTCGGCCCGGTGCCGCCGATGAGCACACGCGGACGCCGCACCGGCAGCGGGTTGTTCACCGGCCGTTCCAGCCGGTAGTGCCGCCCGGTGAAGGCAGAGGTGTCGCCGTCCCACATCTGGCGCGCGATCAGGAGGGTTTCCTCCAGCCGCTCGAACCGTTCGGCGACCGGCGGCAGCGACAGTCCCATCGCGCGCGCCTCGTCTTCCTGGTAGCCGGCACCGATCCCCAGCCAGGCGCGGCCGCCGGAAAGCACGTCGAGCGTGGTGACTGCCTTCACCAGGAGAGCGGGCGCGCGGAAGGTGGCGGCGCTGACCATCGTGCCGAGCCTGATCCGGGACGTCGCCGAGGCGAGGAAACCCAGGGTCGTGTACGCCTCCAGCATTTCGGCGTCCGGGGTGCTGCCCGGCGCGACCTGCAGGAGATGGTCGGCCACCCACAGGGTGTCGAGGCCGGTCGCGTCGGCGACCCGGGCGATCTCGGTGAGGTTGTCGACCAGTCCGGCCTGTCCGCCAGGCCAGGAGAAGTCGGTGACGCTGACGCTGATTCTCACGGGTTCACATCCTTGTTTCGAGAGGCGGAGCAACTTGAGGACACCCGGCCCTCCCCGACGTCCCCCCAGTTCATTCGATGTCATAAACGTTAGATATCAAACGCTTCGGCGTCAAACCCTTAGATTGATGCGCTATGCTGGGTGGCGTGCAGAAACCGACCACGGCCCCCATCGGCGTCGTCCTCGCCAAGACCGCGAAGACCGTCGGGCGCGCCTTCGACCAGGCCCTGGCCGCCGACGGCGGCTCGCAGCCCGTGTGGCAGATCCTGATCACGCTCAAGACCCGGCGCGTGGCCAACCAACGGGAACTCGCGGCCGCCGTCGGCATCCAGGGCGCCACACTGACCCACCACCTGAACGCCATGGAGAGCGGCGGCCTGATCACCCGGCGACGCGACCCGGACAACCGGCGGGTACATGTAGTCGAACTCACCGACGAGGGTGAAACGGTCTTCCACCGGCTCGCGAAAGCGGCGATCGCACACGACAAACGCATCCGCACCGGATTCAGCGACGAAGAGATCACCACACTGGCGGGACTCCTGTCCCGGCTCGCCGCGAACGTGGCCGCGGACGGCATCGATCAAGAAAACAGTGACTGGACGCACCCGAACGGCGACTCGGGACAGGACTAGCATCGCGGTACAAAGTCGATGTCGCCTCAAGCTGGAGAACCGCAATGACCCAAGCCCCTGTCAACGTCACCGTCACCGGTGCGGCCGGCCAGATCGGCTACGCGCTGCTCTTCCGCATCGCGTCCGGTCAGCTGCTCGGCCCGGACACCCCGGTGAAGCTGCGGCTCCTGGAGATCCCGCAGGCGGTCAAGGCGGCTGAGGGCACCGCGATGGAACTCGAAGACGGCGCGTTCCCGCTGCTGTCGGGCATCGACATCTTCGACGACCCGAAGCAGGCCTTCGAGGGCGCGAACGTCGCCCTGCTGGTCGGCGCCCGCCCCCGTGCCAAGGGCATGGAGCGCGGCGACCTGCTCGAGGCCAACGGTGGCATCTTCAAGCCGCAGGGCGAGGCCATCAACGCCGGCGCGGCGAGCGACATCAAGGTCCTCGTGGTCGGCAACCCGGCCAACACCAACGCCCTCATCGCGCAGGCGCACGCGCCCGACGTCCCGGCCGACCGCTTCACCGCGATGACCCGCCTCGACCACAACCGCGCCCTCGCGCAGCTGTCGAAGAAGCTGGGCGTACCGGTGACCGAGCTGAAGAAGGTCGCGATCTGGGGCAACCACTCCGCGACCCAGTACCCCTCGATCGCGCACGCCGAGGTGTCCGGCAAGCCCGCGACCGAAGTCCTCACCGACCAGCAGTGGCTGGCCGACGACTTCATCCCGACCGTCGCCAAGCGCGGCGCGGCGATCATCGAAGCCCGCGGCCTGTCCTCCGCCGCGTCGGCCGCCTCCGCGGCGATCGACCACGTGTACACCTGGGTCAACGGCACCCCCGAGGGTGACTGGACCTCGGCGGCGGTCGTGTCCGACGGCTCCTACGGTGTCCCGGAAGGCCTGATCTCCTCGTTCCCGGTCACCGCCGCGAACGGCGAGTACAAGATCGTCCAGGGCCTGGAGATCGACGACTTCTCCCGCACCCGCATCGACGCCTCGGTCAACGAGCTGGCCGAAGAGCGCGACGCGGTGAAGAAGCTCGGCCTCATCTGAGTCTGAACCCGCTTCACGAAGGCGGCCGTGCCCCCCGGGACACGGCCGCCTTTTCGCTGCCGATGATCGTGTCGAGGTTCGCGCGAGTGGTCTCCAGCTCACCGATCGCCTCGTCGATCCGGCTCCGCTGCTGCCGCAACGCGTCGACCAGCTCCGGGCAATCAGGCGTCAGCCAGCCGTCCTCGTCGACGATGCAGGGCAGGATCTCCAGGATCTGCGCCGTGTTCAGCCCCGCCCCGAGAAGGATCCGGATCCGCCGCACCGCCGCCACATCGGCGTCGCCGTACACGCGATAACCGCTCGGCCGCCGCCGCGGGGTCAGCAGACCTTGCTCCTCGTAGTACCGCAGCGAACGCTCGCTGACACCGGTCCGCCGCGCGAGTTCCCCGATCCGCATCAGCACCCCCGGACTTGACTCTCACGTCAATGTCAAGGTTTAGCTTAGCCGCCATGACCACCGTGACCGTCCTCGGACTCGGCCCCATGGGACACGCCCTCGCCACCGCGTTCGCCGCCGCCGACCACCCAACCACCGTCTGGAATCGCACTCCTGGCAAGGAAAACGGCCTCACCGCCACCGTCGCAGCCACAGCTGCCGACGCGATCACCGCCAGCCCGCTCGTGATCGTCTGCGTGCGGGATTACGCCGTCGCACAGTCGATCCTCGACGCCGATGCGCTCAAGGGCCGCACCCTGGTGAACTTCAGCGGCGGCTCACCACGACAAGCCCGCGCGATGGCGCACTGGGCCACCGAGCACGGCATCGACTACCTCGACGGCGTCGTCATGGCGACGACCGACGCCATCGGCGGCCCGGACGCGGCCCTGTTCTTCAGCGGACCCGCCGACGTCTACGAAACACACCGGTCCACCCTCGCCGCGCTCGGCCGGAACACCCAGTACGTCGGGGACTCCCCCGGTCAGGCAGCCGCTTTCGACGCCTCCTTGCAGGACATGCTCTGGACCTCGATGAGCGGCGTGGTGCACATGTTCGCCCTGGCCAAAGCGGAGAACATCGAGGCCGCCGACATCGCCGGACACGCCAAAGCACTACTCGGGTTCTTCCCGGACATGATCGACCTGCTCGCCGGCCAGATCGACTCGGACCGCTATCCCGGCAACCACGGCGACCTCGACTCCACCGCGGCCACCATGGACCACATCCTCGACGCGATCCGCGCACAAGACCTCGACAACGGCGTCCTGTCCTCCGCCCGCGCCGAAGTGCAACGAGCCCTCGACGCCGGACACGGGGAAGACGGCTTCGGCAGGCTCGCCGCCCTCTAGGAACGGAACTGCTGTGCCGTGGGCCCGTACTGGCCCATCTTCCGGACTATCGACGTCCTCTCCACCGAGATCAACCTGATCGGCAACCTCGGGGTAGGTGTGACGGGGGAGGATTCCGGACGTTGAACGACCGGGAAACTTCCCCGCTCGGCTGTCGGCGAGGGCGTCTTGACCGAGGTTGATCAAGCCCAGTCGCCGGAGCACTGGTGACGATGTAGGAATCGGGACGTTGAACGCCCTAATTCCTACATCGTCGGCTCCCGGCACTCGCTGAATCGGCACTTTCGGACCGGTACCTGCTGACCCTCCACGCTCGGATCACGCAACCACCCGGCTTGCCGGAGGATCCCAGAACCCGAATCGCCACTCGCGGCCATCTGGACCGACCTGGCGGAGGAGGTGTCGGGATCGCGCTATTCCGGCGGCCGGGGGATGCAGAGGACTCACTGCGCCGTGGGGGGGGGTACGCGGGGAAAGGCTACGACAAAAGCGCAAGAAGGGGTGTGGCGGGCCGAGGCGCCGGCCCGGCGGCGGGCGGGGGGGGGGGGTGTTGAAGAAGC
>NZ_JBHXJK010000040.1:50723-54826 GCF_042723255.1 Amycolatopsis thailandensis | reverse complement strand
CGGCCCCGGCCCCCCAACGACATTTCAGCCACACCGCCGCCCCCGATCGGGCTCCCCCCGACGCTCGATGCCGCCGGGCCCGCTGGGCCGGGATGGTCGTGATGCGAAAGCCACGTTCACAACCTTCAACGTTGCGAAAGTGGCTTTCACAACCCGCGCCGCGCTGCTCAAGGCCCTAACGGCCACATCCAGCGGCAAACGACGCAACGGACCCAGCACGTAACCAAATACCGGCCCACCAGATCCCGAATCGCCACGCTCGACCACCTTGAGGACACAATGGACCCGTGCACCTCGACGCGCTCCTCACCGGCCAACCCTCGGACGTCCTCACCCGGACACTCGAACTCTCCCGAGCCGAGCGAAAAGCCCTCGCCCCCGAACTCCTGGCCGCGTTCAAGGACAGCAGCGAGTTCGTCGAGATCGAACCCAACACCTACGGCGCCCGAAACCCCCTCAAGGGCCAGCAAGCCGCGACCGCGCTCTGGGCCGTCCTCCCCGCCGGCGACCCCCTGCTCCGCAGACTCTGGATCGCCTCACCCACGATCCTCGAACGCGTCCTGCAAGACCGACCCCTCGCCGAACGCAAGACCATCGCCCTCCGCATGATCGGCCATCAGACCGCCTGGGAAGCGATCCGCCGCATGACCCTCGACGGCGACCTCGAACCCATCCGCACCCCGGACTACTACTCGGGCTGGTTCCGCTGGGCCGGACGCTTCGGCGGAAAACCCCTCGCCGAACGGCTCCGCACCGAACCCGAAGCACTCACCGAACTCTGGGAACTCCTCGAACTCGAAGGCAACGGCGACGCCAGCTTCGCCGCCTTCGACAAGTACGTCCGCGACGAAGACAAGTGGTCCACCGCGCTACTCGAACTGACCACGACCGGCGACGTCGACCGCACCAGGCTGCTCGACCTCACCCTCGACATCCTCGCCCGCGACTTCGCCGCCTTCCGTGCCCAGTGGTACTCGGCCCTCCACGAAACGCTCGCCCCCACACCGGACGAGCGCGCCGCCGCCCAAAACCGCTATGCCCGGCTCTGCGGCAGCGGCCTCCCCCGCACCGTCTCCTTCGCCGTCAAAGCACTGTCCCTAGTGGACAAACAAGGCAACCTCGACGACGAAATCGCCCTCCAGCACCTCCCCGCCGCCGCAGCCGGACGCGGCGCCGCCACCGCCAAACTCGCCCTCAAACTCACCACCCGTATCGCCGACCGGCGTCCCGAACTCACCGACCTCGCCAACGAAGTCTTCGAAGCGGCACTCACCCACGAAGCCTCCGACGTCCGCGCCCTGGCCACCGCTCGACTCGGTGTCACCCCGGACGCACCGGCCGCCATCGCCGCCGCCGAATACCCGGAACCCGTGCGACCGCCGTGGGCACAGCGCACGATGCTGACCATCCCGCTCGACATCCCGGACACCCCGGCAGCCGTCGCCGAAGCCCTGTCCTCCCTTCTCGCCGACCCCGATCAAGCCGACCTCCTGCTGGCCGCCCTCGACGGCGCACACCGCGTCGCCGACGAACTCAAGGACGCCCTCAAACCACTGGTCAAACGCGCCACCAAGATCACGGGCGAGAAGTACCCCGCGGCCGTCCCCCACCTGATCGCCACCCTCGTCCTCGGCTTCAGCGGCCGCGACGTCGCCCACCCACCGCAGGTCGACGGCTGGCGACGCCCGCTCCACCACCGGGTCACCGCACTGCTGGAAGGCAACGCCCGCCCCGTCTCCGCGGCCACCCACCAGGGCGGCTGGCTCGACCCGGTCGTTTTCGTCACCCGCATGCTCGAACACCCCGAAGCGCCCGAGGACGACGTCGTCGACGCACAGCTCCGGCTCGCCCCGGACACCCGACCCGAAGCTCTCACCCTCGCCGCGAAACTCACCGGCCCGCACGCCGACACCATCCGCTACGCCCTCGGCGGACCGGCCATCGACGACACCGGCTGGACCGCACTCGCCGCCGCCCGCGCCCGCCACCCGGAATCCGCCGATCCCGCCGCCGCGCTCCACGGGAACCCCGGACCACCGATCACCTGGACAGCGAAAGTCGGCCCCACCGACTACGGCGTCACCTCGCTGGACGTCGAACAACAGCCCGAGGTCGTCGCGCCGAAGACCCCCTGGCTCGGGATACGTTTCGACGAAACGGATCACCAGTGGCTCGGCTTCACCGAATGCCACGAAGCCGTCTCCTCGCCCTACGACCGCGACCACCTCGAAGCCGCCGTCGCCGGAAACCTGTTCTACAACGACTACGAAGTCGGCTATCCCGTGGAGAAGGCCGCACTACCGCCCTTCCTGGACAGCCCTTCCATCCCCGGCCACCCCGGCACGACGCTCATCGCCACCACACTCGTGCTGAAACGCGCCACCTCGGCCCAGCTGGGCACGGACGCCGCACTGACGTTGCTGGACCGGCGGATGCTCGGGCCCCGCGCGCTCGGCGAAGCGCTGGGAATATTCGGCCCTCACCTCGTTCCGACAAGGCTGGCCTCCCGGCTTTCGGTCATCGCGAACGAACACCCGATCGCCATCTTGTCCACAGTGGACGCTTTGCTGCCGAAGCTGGAACCCTCGCACCGCGGCATCTTCGCCCTGCTCGAACTCGCCGCCGATCTGGTGGACCGAGGAGCGGGCACGATCAGCGCCGAAACGAAGGACTGGCTGACGGGCTTTAAGGGCAGTTCGAAAGCGGCGAAGGCGGCGTCACGCCTCGGCCGCTGACATCCTGGCCGCCAACACGTGGGAACACGGTCCTCGGCTCTCCTGATGCTTGGCCCACCAGGCACAGGTACAGCCCGCCGGGGACAACCGCACGCGCTGCACCGACCCGGAACGTGTGATCTCGTAGCCTCCGTCGGGCAACAAACGGACGGCGCCGGCCGCTACGAGCTCGCGCGCCTTCGCGAGCCTGCCGTTCGCCGGAGCACTTCCACTCGGCAGCTCCCGCGGGAACCAGGTGCCGTCGACGACGTCGTGACCGGCACGACCCGCTACGAGTCCAGGCGCGTCGAGACCGGCGGCCAAGGCGTTCAGCCAACCGCCTTCACCCGAGAATCCGCGGGAGGCCTCCGGGGACAGCGTCACGACGACCCGCGCTCGCTCCAACTGGAGCACCCAGCTCGCGACCTCACTGTCCGGTCGTGTGTAGACGGACAATCCTTGGGTGAATCGGATCAGCGGCTCGACCACCCGCAGCCGGTGCAGCCCGGACGCCGGGATCGAGTCCGGGCCGGGCCGCGAAGTCAACCGGAGTCCGCTCCCCGACGGCACGGCCCACGACCTGCCGACGGCGGTGGGCAGCCTGCGCAGAAAAGCCCGCGTTTCGAGCTTGCCCAGCTCCGCCGTCTTGACCGCGTTCGCCGTGACAGCGGCGACCTCGGCGAAGCCCGCCACCCAGCGATCCGGCAGCGGCACCCGCGACTCGTCGTTGTGACCGTCGAGCGTGCTCAGCTGGATTCCCTCGCCACGAACGGTCAGGTGCAACGGGTCCCGCGCCACGACCCCGGCCAGGATTGTCCGCGTCGCTTCGGACAGATCCACGTTCGTGCAGCCCTCGCCGGTACTACCCGTCTCCAGGAGATCGAGCCTCGCGTAAACCCCGCAGCACGGCGAGAAGGACTCGGCCCGCAGCGTCGTGCGGTCCGCCGTGAACACCGGATCGGACTCCGCGATGAGCCGGTTCACCATCGACGGCGGCATCCAGAATCGCGTGCGCGCGACCTTTCCCAGCACGAGAAGTGCCTGAGCCGCCTGTGCTCCTGGTTCGAGGAAGCCCTCGAAGAGCACCGGTGTCTGGACGTTCTCTTCCGCCGGTTCGAGCAGGATCTCGGTGATCACCGGCCAACCCTAGCCAGGGCTCCCGACATTCTTTGCGGATCTTGTTCTTCAATGTCGGAAAGTTGATCTTGCTGGTCGCCATGCCGTATAGGGCGTTATACATTTTTGACTCGGGACAACTGGAACCTTGTCGGGGGGGGGGGGGGGAAGCTTTAGTATTGTAGCGGGCGCCCGCGCCCCCCACCCCCCGGTGGTGGGGGGGGGGGGGGGCCCCCCCCCCGGGGGGGGGGGAGTGGGCGGGCCCCCACGGGG
>NZ_JBHXJK010000040.1:0-50713 GCF_042723255.1 Amycolatopsis thailandensis | reverse complement strand
TTTTTTTTTTTTGTTTTTTTTCTTTTTTTTACTGTTTTCTTTTGCTTCTTGTTGGGGGTTTTTTAATAAATTTTGACTTCGAGACCTGCCGCCGCCCTCCCCCACCCGGAGGTTCGACGTGTCCGGCGTCCTCCCTCCCCTGGGGTCGGCTATCTGGCCGATCCCCAAGTGGCGCCCACGTCGGGGGCAGGGTCCTGATACTCCGAAACCAAGCCAGGGTGAGTGAACGTCACTCCCCCGTCGAACGAGGCGCGCTCTTCCTGGCGACAGATTCGCCCAGCGGCGTAGCCGACTCCCAACCCCAGCGGCAGCAAAGCGAGTTCGGCGATTTGGATCCAGTTGGCGAACATCGGTCTCCCCACTCTTCGACCCGGCTGGTGCCACTTGATGCTATTCGCTAACTATGCGCGCACGAAGCGGCTATTCGTGTACTATTCGCGCTCTAGTGCTGAGCCGGAGTATGATCACGCACCGAGCCGCAGCCCCGCCCCCCTGCGAAAGAAGCCCATGCCCACGTCGTCGCCCCACCCCAGCTCCGATCGCGCACGGCTGGCCGCGAAACTCCGCGAGATCCGCGCCGCCACCGGGCAGTCCGGCAACCAATTCGCCAAGACCTTGGGCTGGCCCCAATCGCGAGTGTCCAAAATAGAGACCGCGACCCAGTTCCCGACCGGCGACGACATCACGAGCTGGCTCACCGCGGCTGACGCCGTCGACGAAGAAGACGCAGTCGCCGACTTGCTCAAGCGCGCCCGGGTGGAGTCGGTGTCGTTCCGACAGGAGTTCGGAAAGACCGGCGGAGCGGTCGCCAAGCAGCGATCGGTCCGCGAACGGGAGCGAAAAGCCTCTCGCGTCGCGATCTTCCAGCCCGCACTGGTTCCCGGACTGGTGCAGACACCGGACTTCATGCGGAAGCTGCTCGCGCTCCCCTCCGGCCCGGCACGAACGGGCGGCGCCACTGACATCGAGCAAATGGTGGCCGTCCGGATCGACCGGCAGACGCTGTTGCACGATCCGCGTAAACCCATGCCGCTGGTGATCGGCGAAGCCGCCTTGTGGACCCGGATCGGCGACCTCGAAACCCAACTCGGTCAGCTGGACCGGCTGCACACGCTCGCCGGCCTGCGCACCGTCGACCTGCGGATCGTGCCCTTCGACCGCGTCATACCGGTCGCTCCGTTGCACGGCTTCAGCATCTACGACGACCTGGTCGTAGTGGAACTGTTCGCCGGCGAGCACCTGATCAGGGATCCGGAAGAGGTCGCCTTGTACGAGCACATGTTCGGCCTCTTACAGGCCGAAGCCGTGTCCGGTGCCGCGGCGGCCCGGCTGATCCAGGACGTGGCGCGACAGCTGACGTCCGGCTCCTGACCTCGATCAGACGGCGGCCCGGCACGTCCGGCATTCCGCGTGCGGCTCTTCCAGGCTCGTGACGAAGCTGTGGTCCATCGTGGCGAGACTGAAGCCGTACTGACAGTTCAGCGCGAGCTTCGGCGCGTTGGTGATCAGGCACATCACGGCGTGCGCCACCAGATTGCCCGCGACACCCGCGGTCACCGCGTTGGCGGCGTGTGCCGGAATGCTCGCGGCGGGCCGCCACGTCGCCAGCGGCGGCCGCGCGGCGTCGCGATCCTGCTCGGTGAGGCGGGCACACTCGTAGCAAGGCCCGGCCCCGGGCCGATAGATCCCCAGGTTGACCTGCGGGCCGTGATATCCCCCATAAACCCAAGGCGTACCCGTCGACGCGCACGCCTGGTTCGTCCAGGTCCGGATCTCCGGCGGGCGATCGGCGGTCATGATCAAGACGTCGCAGTCGGCGGCCAGTCTTCGCAGCGACGCCACTCCCCTGATCCTGGTCGACTCTCCGGTGACCTCGACGTCCGAATTGGCCGCTCGCAACCTGGCCACCGCCGCGTCCACCTTCGGCAGACCCAGATGCTGCTCGGTGTACAGGATCTGGCGGCCGAGGTTCGAAAGTTCGACCAGGTCCGGCTCGACGCAGTGCAGCCGTCCCACCCCCGACATGACGAGGCCCAGGGCGGCCGTGCAGCCGACGCCGCCAACGCCGACCAGCACCACCCGCGCCTGAGCCAACAGCACCTGGAAATCCCAGCTCGAAGTTCTTCGCGTCAGATCGATCCACCGGTAGAGCGACCGGCTTCGCGAGTGACGCTCGAGTTGTCGCGCGGTCAGCGCGACCACGGCAGGCTCATCGGCGTCCTCGACGTACCCGAGCTCGGCCAGCGTCTCGATGGCCGCGGCGACCTCGTCGGGACAAGAGTCCGGGAATCGATCAGCCAGGTCGGCGCCGACCTGGCTCACCGTTCGCGTTCCGTCGAGAAGGTCCAGTAACGCCCACACCGCACCGTCGGAGTCCCTCAACTCCGCGGCGATGCCGAACACCTCACCGCCGATCCGGATCCAGCCGTCGCCGAATCGAACCGGACGATGCTCATTCTTGATTCGTGGACGCACGCCGAACCCCTCCCAAGGTCAACCGTTGTCTGAGCTGTAGACGTGGCGAATCGCGTCGTCGCGCTCCACCATCACGATCTCGATCATCACCGGTCACCCCCTTTCCCCCGACCACGCCGAGAAACGAGCCTGACGCGCCGACCCGCCTACCGGCGGAAGAATCTCTACATTGTAGAGTGCCCCGTTGTGGACGCCTCAAATGTAGAGCGATACATTGGAGACGTCTACGTGCTTCTGTGGGGCCAAGCGGGTGATCCTGGGGTCACTCTCAGCAACAAGACTATGAGGAGGTGGTGACTTCGTGGGCACACTGACCCCCACCGCCATCAAGCGCTGGATCGCACTCGAGATGAAGCGCCTCCGGGAAGCGGCGGGCTACGACCGGGCCACCGCGGCCGAGCGCATCGGCAAGGCGACGACGGTCATCGCACATATCGAAACCTCGCGAAATCTGCCTGCGCCCGCCGATCTGGAAATCCTGCTCGACTTTTACGGAGTGCCCGAAAGGGCACCGCGTTTCCTCGACCTGACCAAGCGAGCGAAACGCGGCCGCGACTGGTGGATCAATTTCGACGACGGAGTGTTCGACTGGTTCAATCTGTATCTCGGCCTGGAAACCGGCGCCGCCCGGATCCGCACTGTGGACCTGGTCGTACTACCCGGCTTGTTCCAAACGCGCGACTACGCTCTCGCCATCATCAGGGAAGGCCGTCGCTGGGACACCAACGCCGAACTCGAAACCATGGTCGACCTGCGGATGGCGCGGCAAGAAATACTCGATCGACCTGCAGACGCACCACAGATATGGTCGATATTGGACGAGAGCGTCCTCCGCCGACAGGTCGGCGGACCGGCAGTGATGCGTGATCAACTGCAGCACCTGATGGATTTGACCGAGCGATCGAACATAGACATCCAGGTGCTCCCTTTCACCGCGGGCGCCCACGGCGCCTCGGACGGCATGTTCGTACTCCTGGACTACCCGCCCGAATTCACCGGTGACCCCGGAACCGTGTACGTCGAAAACCGACGAGAAGGCCTCTATTACGACGACAAAGAAGACCTGCGTCGATTCCGCAACACCTTCGAACGTCTCCAGGCACAAGCGGAAAACCCTGGACGGACACGGGCTTTCATTCAAAACTTGGCAAGGGAAATCAATGAACAATGATACAGCCCGTCCCACACTCCTCGGCCTTTCAGGCTGGTGGAAATCGAGCTACAGTGCTGGTTCAGCCGGCTGCGTCGAGGTCAACGACTCGGTGACCGGCTACGTGGGAGTGCGGGACTCGAAGCTCGGCGACAACAGCCCGGTCCTCGTCTTCGAACCGCATGAGATCCGGGCCTTCGTCCTCGGCGCGAAGAACGGCGAATTCGACCACCTGCTCACGTGATGCGAAGTGATCCGCTCCGGCAATCGGGTGATGGCCGGAGCGGAACACTCCGCGAACCCAAGCTTCAACCTTGAGCCTGACGCTGTCGATAGGCGCGTTGCTGACAAGCCCTCGAGCAGTAGTCCCGAGGCCTGCCCCGCCTTCCCGCGTCCAGTGGCTTGCCACAGATGACACACTCCCCACCCTCTGTTTCATCACGCATTACCTCACTGCCCTGGCCTTCGACGAGCATCTGCACTCCGTCGAGAGTGCGACTCAGCCCGAATTCGAAGGGATCGAGCGGCGCGTCCATTCCCCCGCTCTTCCACAGCGCTTCCAAGGCCGGATAGCGGTCGAGGCGCTCGAACAGGGACTCTCGTTCGCTCCACCAGCGCTCATGGGACACGCCCGTGCGCCGCTGCAGTTCCGCGACCTCCCCCGCCTGACGCGCGGCCGACTCGACGAATCCGCCCACCAGGTTCACCACCGCGATCACCTGAGACGGCGCCAGGCCACTTCGCGAAGCCACGTCCAGCGCGTGGTCGTAGCCGACCATGATGTTCGGACCAGGAAGACGACGGGTTCCGGCACTGTGGACCAGCCACGGGTGCCGTCGGTGCATCTCCCACGCCCGTCGCGCCCAGCGTTCGAGACCCGCCCGCCAGCCGAGCTCCGCCGAAGGCTCCACCGGGAACTCGCCGTACACGGCGTCGCGCATGAGTTCCACCAGTTCCGCCTTGCCGGGAACGTACCGGTACAGCGACATGGTGGTGGTGCCGAACCGCTCCGCGACCTTGCGCATCGACAAGGCGGCGAGCCCGTCGGCATCCGCGACGTCGATCGCCGCGGCGACGACGCGGCCGAGGCTCAACCCGGGCCGATCCGGCTCGGGTGCCCCCCAGAGCAGCTCGATCGCGCGCTCCGGATCCGGCTGCGAGTCGTCTTCCGTCACCAGTACTCCCTTGACGCTCGTCACTCACCCATGTTTAGGTAATAAACATCAGTATATCCCATAAACCTCACCCAGGAGCGCTTCAGCATGCCCGAAATCAGGTTCTTCGTATCCCCCGACGGCCAGGACGACTGGCCCGGAACCGCCGACCGGCCGTTCGCGACCCCGCACGCGGCGCAAGAAGCCGTTCGCGCCGTCACCGCCGGGATGACCGGCGACATCGTCGTCACCTTCACCGCCGGCGTCCACTACCTCGCGCGACCTCTTGTTTTCGACGACGCGAAGGGCGATTCCGGCATGAACGGCTTCCGCGTGATCCATCAAGCGCAGGGCTACGGAACGCCGGAGCAGGCGAAGGTCGAACTGAGCGGCGGCCGTGAAATCACCGACTGGTCCATGGACGGCGACGGCGTCTGGTCCGCACCGATCGGCGACCTGGCACCACGACGGCTCACCGTTGACGGCCACCCCGCGACACGGGCTGCCCGCAGCACTGGGCTACCCGGAACCGTGACGAAAACAGCGACTGGTTACGTCACGGACAGCACGGAGCCCCAGTCGTGGCCGGACCCGTCCGGCCTGGAGTTCGTGTACCCCGGCGTCTACCCGTGGTCCGAAGCCCGGATCGCGGTCGCGTCGATCTCCGGCGACGCGTCCTCGACCACCATCACGATGGCCCAGCCCGCCTTCGACCACGCCGGCTCCCTCTACGACTCGAAGTGGTACGGCGCCGGCGGCGACGGGACCTGGGACGGCCTCGCCGCCCCTTCCGTACTCGAGAACAGCGTGGCCTTCCTGACCGAGCCGGGCACTTTCGCCGTCAGTCGCACCGAAGCGGGCGACCACGTCCTGCACTACCGCCCGCGCACCGGCGAGGAGATCGGCAAGACCACCGTCGTCGTCCCCGTGCTCGAAACGCTCATCAGCGGTCAGGGCGTGCACGACCTCGTCTTCCGCGGCTTCACTTTCGCCGACGCGGCCTGGACTGGCCCCACTCGCACCGGCGGCTATCTGCACTACCACGGCAACGCCCGCTACGAACGTGGCGAATTCCAGAAGATCGACCTCGGTGCGGACGTCGGGTACGTCCACGTTCCGGCAGAGCCCGTCCAGTTGCCCGCCAACGTCGGCTTCACCTCGGCCTGCCGGGTCACGGTGGAGGGCAACCACTTCACCCGCCTCGGCGCGGGAGGCCTGCTGGTCGAGGGCGGCACCGACGTCGAGGTCCGGGAATGCGTCTTCGACGAGATCTCCGGCAGCGGGATCGCCGTGCACGCGGGCACCCGGGTCTCCCTTGAGGACAACCTCGTCCACCACATCGGCACCGAGTATCGCGGCTCGTCCGCCGTCCTCGTGGTCGAATCCGAAGAGACCATCGTGGCCCACAACGAGATCCGCGACGTCCCGCACAACGGCATCGTGATCACCGGAGGCGAGCGGGCAAAGGGCACCCAGGTGCTCTCGAACCTCGTCGAACGCAGCATGGGGAAGCTGATGGACGGCGGTGGGATCTACCTCTCGGCACCGCAGGGTTCGTCGTTCGCCGGCGGGGCGATGGTCCGCGGCAACGTGATCCGCGACGTCCTCACCTCGTACAACTTCGGCCTTTACACCGACTACGGCGCCGCGTGGATCACCGTCCTCGGCAACATCGTCCACGGCGCCGACACACCGATCGTGCTCCAGGTGGGTCCTCCGATGGAGAACGTCGCCTTCGTGGGCAACCTCTGGGATGCCCTCCCCGACGGCTACGACGATCCGCCCGAGACGGTGACCGTGGCCGCGAACACCGTGCTCCCCAAGGAGAGCTTCGCCGAAGCGGTCCGGGCCGATCCGGCGGGTGCCGACATCCTCGCGCGGGCGGGACGTCGCCGTCTGGAACGATGATCATCGCTCTCGCCACGATCTCCGAGGAGACCACCTGCCATGCCGACCCAGTCCACGGAAGCGCCCGGGACCCGCCGACGGCTCGCGCGGATCGCGACCGAGGTGCTCGCACCCTGGGTCTGGGTGCTCGGCCTTCCGCTGATCGTCGCCTGGAAGGTCACCGGGTACCACCTCGGCGAGACCTTGCTCTGGGGTCTCATCGTCGGTGTCACCGGCTCGCTGATCCCGATGGCGGTGATCGTGCGTGGCGCCAAGAAGGGCAAGTGGGACAGCCACCACGTCACCGATCGAGCGGGCAGGCTCGTTCCGTTCGCGGTCTGCATCGGCTCGCTGGCCGCCGGATTCATCCTGCTCGTCATCGGAAACGCCCCGCACGAGATGATCGCGCTCGCGGCCGCCGAACTGGTCTGTCTGGTCGCCGCGCTCGCGATCACCTTCGGGTGGAAGTTCAAGATCTCGATGCACGCGATGGTGGCGGCAGGCGCGGCCGTGATGCTGATCCGCGTCTACGGCCCATGGCTGGGGCTGGTCTTCCTCGGCGTCGGCTGGGTCTGCTGGTCGCGCGTCGAACTCGGCGACCACACCAGGGCCGAGGTCACCGCCGGGACGGCCGCCGGTGTTGTCCTCGGTGGTGGTGTTTACCTGGCTCTCGAAATGATCTTGGCCTGACCGACGCCGTATAGGTCGTTATACATTTCTCCCGAGTCGCCGGATGCCTTCGGCGAGTTCGGCGAGGTCGGCCGTGGCGGCGAAGCCCAGTCGCAGGAACGATCCGGCCGGCTCGGCGGCGAAGAAGCGCTCCCCTGCCCCGACGACGACTCCTCGCTCTCTGGCGGCACGGGCGAGCGCGTTCGCGTCACTCCCCTCCGGCAGCCGCACCCAAAGGTGCAACCCTCCCGAGGGAAGGCGCGCGACGGTCCACTCAGGACACTCCCTCGCCAGCTCCGCCGCCGCCTTGACACACCGTTCCCGCAGTCCGGCGCCCAGTTTCCGCACGTGACGTTCCCAGGACGGCGCACTGAGCAGTTCGAGGGCCGCCTCCTGCAACGGCCGGGAGACGAAGAAGTCGTCGACCCGCCGGATCGCCTTCATCCGGCCGAGAACCGGTCCTCGCGCGATCAACGCCCCGATCCGAAGGCTCGGCGCGGCGGCCTTGGTGAGCGAAGTCAGGTGGACGACGGTGCCGTCGCGGTCGTCGGTGATCAGCGGACGCGGCGCCGTGGTCCCGTGCGACAGGTGGCGGGCGAAGTCGTCCTCCAGCACGAACGCCCCCGCCGCCCTGGCCACCTCCAGCACCCGGGTGCGGCGCTCGGCCGCGAGCACTGTCCCGGTCGGGTTGTGAAACGTGGGCTGGCAGTAGAAGAGCCGGGCGCCGGTCATCGCGAACGCCTCGGCGAGCAGGTCCGGGCGGACGCCGTCGTCGTCGATCGGCACCGGCACCGGGCGGAGCCCCGCCGCCCGCGCCGCGGCGAGCGCTCCCGGGTAGGTCGGCGATTCGACGAGCACCGGGCTTCCGGGTGCCGCGATGGCGCGGAACGCCATCGACAGCCCGCTCTGCCCTCCGGCGGTGATCAGGACGTCGTCCGGCGACGCGGCCGCCGGTCCCGCGAACACCGACCTCAGCGCGGTCAGGCCGGTGGCGGGCGCGCGGTCCCAGGCGTCCGGCCGCCTGCCCGCCCGGGCGAGTGCCGCGCTCAGGAACCTGGTCGCTTGCAGGGAGCGGTGCGGATAACCGCCGTCGAGGAGGATCGCGCCGTCGGGCGGCGGGCCGAGGGTGCCGGTGAGGGACCTGGTGTCGACACTGCGGTCGGTCAGCGCGACGGTCTGCCACGCCGTGTCGAGCGGTTCCCCCGCCTTCGTCGGTTTGACCGCCACGTACGTCCCGCTGCCGGGACGGGTCACGACCACGCCTTCGGCGGCCAGCTGGGCGATCGCGCGAGAGACCGTCACCGGGCCGACCCGGTAGCGCTCGATCAGCTCGCGGCTGCTGGGCAACCGGTCCCCCGACGCCGCCGCACGGACCAGCGAGCGCAGCTGGGCAACGAGCGCGGAAGTGCTACTATCCGACATGAAAGAACATGATAGTGCTACTGGACCCGGGACGGAATCACTACTGGACGTTCCGGCCCTGCGGGCGGACACCCCCGGCAGCGAGAAGGTCGTCCATTTCAACAACGCGGGCTGCGGGCTTCTGGCGAAGCCGGTCCTGAAGACGATGCTCGATCATTTGAATCTCGAAGCCGGGATCGGCGGTTACGAGGCCGCTGCCGCACAGGCGGACGAGGTCGCCGGTTTCTACCGCGAGATCGCCGCTTTGATCAACGCGAGGCCGCGCAACATCGCCTTCGCGGCGAGCGCCACCCACGCCTACTCCACCGCGCTGTCCTCGATCCGGTTCGAACCCGGCGACGTCGTCCTCACCACCCGCAACGACTTCATCTCAAACCAGATCGCGTTCTTGTCGCTGCGAAAGCGATTCGGGGTCGAGGTGGTGCACGCACCGGACGCTCCCGAAGGCGGCGTCGACGTCAATGCGATGGCCGCGCTGATGCGCGCGCAAAGGCCGAAATTGGTCGCCGCTACGCACATCCCGACCAACTCGGGACTGGTCCAGCCGGTCGCCGGGATCGGACGGCACTGCCGGGAGCTCGAACTCCTCTACCTCGTCGACGCCTGCCAGTCGGTCGGCCAGTATCCCGTCGACGTCGAGGAGATCGGCGCCGATCTGCTCACCTCGACCTGCCGCAAGTTCCTCCGCGGTCCTCGCGGTTCGGGGTTCTTGTTCGTCTCCGACCGCTTCCTCGAAGCCGGGCACGAGCCGCTGTTCATCGACATGCACGGTGCCCGGTGGAACGCGCCCGGCGAGTACGAAGCCGCGGCGTCGGCCGCCCGGTTCGAGGAATGGGAGTTCCCGTACGCCGCGGTGCTCGGCTGCGCCGCCGCCGCGAAGTACGCCCGTGAGGTCGGCCTGGAGGCGATCTCACGGCGCACCCCCGCGCTCGCGGCTCGACTGCGTGCGGGCCTCGGCGATCTCTCGGGCGTCCAGGTGCTCGACCGGGGTCCGGAACTGGGCGCGCTGGTGACGTTCTCGATCAAGGGCTGGGAAGCCGTCCCCTTCAAGGAGGCCATGGACGCCCGGAGGATCAACTCGGCACTCAGCTACCGGGAATTCGCGCAATTCGACTTCGGGGACAAGGACGTCGACTGGTGCCTGCGGCTGAGCCCGCACTACTACAACACGGAGCGAGAGGTGGACGACGTGGTCGCGGCCGTCGCCGAACTCGCCGGCTGAACGCGGTTCCCCCGCCTGGGCACTGGGGGTGTCCGGGCGGGGGAACCGTCAGGCGGGTCAGGCCCCGGAAAGACCGCGGCGCTTGAGCAGCGGCTCGATCTCCGGGTCGCGGCCGCGGAACGCGCGGAAGGCGGCCATCGGGTCGATGCTGCCTCCCCGGCCGAGCAGTTCGCGGCGGAAGTGGTCGCCGTTCTCCCTGCTGAGCCCGCCGTTCTCGCGGAACCACTGGACGGTGTCGGCGTCGAGGACCTCGCTCCAGATGTAGGAGTAGTACCCGGCGCTGTAGCCGCCGCTGAAGATGTGCGCGAAGTAGGTGGTGCGGTAGCGCGGCGGCACGGCTTCCAGCGCGACACCGGCCTTGGTCAGCGCCTCGGCCTCGAACCGCTGGACGTCGTCGACCTTGTCCTCGGTGCCGAGCCCGTGCCACGCCTGGTCGAGGAGTGAAGCCGCGAGGTACTCGGTCGTCGAGAAGCCTTCGCCGTACTGCTGCGACGCCAGGAGCTTGTCGACCTGCTCCTGCGGCAGCGGCTCACCGGTCACGTGGTGCTTGGCGTAGTTGGCCAGCACCTCGGGCCACAGCATCCACATCTCGTTGACCTGCGAGGGGTACTCGACGAAGTCACGCGGGACGTTGGTGCCGGAGAACATCGGGAACTCGACGTCGGACAGCAGCGAGTGCAGCGCGTGCCCGAACTCGTGGAAGGCGGTCACGACCTCGTCGAAGGTCAGCAGGGTCGGCTCCCCCGCCGGCGGCCTGGCGACGTTGAGCACGTTCACCACGACCGTCTTGGTGCCCAGGAGTTTCGTCTGGTCGACGAAGTTGTTCATCCAGGCGCCGCCGCGCTTCGAATCGCGGGCGTAGTAGTCGAGTAGGAACAGGCCGAGTGCCGTGCCGTCGGCGTCGAAGACCTCGAAGATCCGGACCTCGGGGTGGTACTTCGGCAGGTCTTCCCGCTCGGTGAAGCTCAGGCCGTACAGCTTGGACGCGGCGAAGAAGACGCCGTCGGCCAGCACCCGGTTCAGCTCGAAGTACGGGCGCAGCGCGGCGGTGTCGACCTCGAACCGGTCCTTGCGGACGCGTTCGGCGTAGAACGACCAGTCCCACGGCCGCAGGATCGCGCCCGGGATGTCGGCTTCGAGGTAGCGCTGCAGCTCTTCGGCCTCCGCCTTGGCGTTGGCGGCCGCGACCGGGGCGAGGCGTTCGAGCAGTCCCACCGCGGCTTGCGCCGTCTTCGCGGTCTCGTCCTCGATGACGTACGAGGCGTGGTCGGGGAAACCGAGCACGGCGGCCCGCTCGGCGCGCAGCCGGACCATCCGGGCGACGACCTCGTTGTTGTCGAACTCGTTGCCCCGGTTGCCGCGGGACACCGACGCGGTGAAGATCCGCTCGCGCAGCGCGCGGTCCTCCAACGGGGCCAAAGCCGCCTGCGCTGTCGGCAGGGTCAGCTTGAGGACGTACTTGCCCTTCTCCCCCGCGGTTTCGGCGGCAGTGGCGATCTCGTCCTCGCTCAGCCCCGCGAGTTCCGAGACGTCGTCGACGACCACGGCGAGGTCGTTGGTGTCCTTCAGGAGGTTCTGCTGGAAACGGGTCGACAGGGTCGAAAGCTGCTCGTTCAGCTCGCGCAGGCGTTTCTGGTCGGCTTCGGGAAGTCCGGCGCCCGCGCGGCGGACGTCGGTGTGATGACGCTCCAGCAGGCGGAGCGACTCGGTGCCGAGGCCGAGTTCGTCCTTGCGCTCGAACAGGGTGTTGATCCGGGCGAACAGCGCCGGGTTCAGGTTGATGGCGTCGGCGTGCGCGGCCAGCCGCGGCGCCATCTCGGCCTGCACGCGCTGGATCTCGTCGTTCGCGTTCGATCCGGCGAGGTTGAAGAACACGCTGGACACACGGGACAGCAGCCTGCCGGACTTCTCGAGCGCGACGATGGTGTTCTCGAAGGTCGGCGGCTCGGCCGAGCCGGCGATCTCCTCGATCTCGGCGGTGTGCTCGGCCAGACCCGCTTCGAAGGCGGGAAGGAAGTGCTCGTCGGCGATCCGGTCGAACGGAGGAAGGGAGTAGGGCAGCTCACTCGGCGCGGCGAACGGGTTGTCCTGCGAAATCATCGGTGTTGCTCCCGGGTCGTCGAATCTGCTGTTCTGGCCACCTTACGGGCAGTGAGGGGCCGGTGGATGCCGTCCGTGGCGGTGATGCCACCGACTGCGATGGTCACGCTCCGGTGGTACCGCCCACCACCGCGTCGGAGCTCTGCTTTCCCTTGCCGCGCTTGGCTTTCGCCTTCGGTTCGGGTGGGGCGATTCCGGCCAGGTCGCCGCCGTTGTCGTTGACCCGCAACACGAACGGACGAGTCTCGGTGTAGCGGACGACCGAGACCGACGCCGGGTCGACCACGATCCGCTGGAAGGAGTCGAGATGCTGGCCGAGCGCGTCGGCGAGGATCGACTTGATCACGTCGCCGTGGCTGCACAGGAGCCAGACCGCGTTCTCGCCGTGCTTCGCGGTGATCCGGGCGTCGTGCGCGCGGACGGCCGCGACCGAGCGGGCCTGCATCTCGGCCAGGCCTTCGCCGCCGGGGAAGACCGCGGCCGACGGATGCGCCTGCACGACCCGCCACAGGGGTTCCTTGACCAGATCCTTGAGCGCGCGACCGGTCCATTCGCCGTAGTCCACTTCGGACAAACCGGGCTCTTTGACCTTGTCCAGGCCGCGCGCCTCGGCCAGCTTCGCGACCGTCTGGCGGCAGCGGAGCATCGGCGAGACCACCAGCTCGGCGAGCGGGACCGGCGCCAGGCGCTCGACGAGCGCGGCCGCCTGCGCCTGACCGGTCTCGTCCAAGCCGACCTTGGGCGTGCGCCCGGCGAGGACGCCCGAACCGTTCGCCGTGGACTTGCCGTGGCGCAGAAGGATCACAGTACTCACGTGGCCCACCCTACGTGTCGTGCTTTGCCCGCTCCCGCGTTCAGTCCTCTGAATGCGGTCCTTGCGCGTTGCAACTACCGCAATCAGAGGACTAAATGCGAGGGGTTACACGTGCGGGCCGGCCTGCGGGTCCAGGACGCCGGCGAAGATCAGCACGAACAGCAGGACACCGAGCACGAGCCGGTAGATCACGAACGGCACGAAGCTCTTGGTCTTGATGTAGGACATCAGCCAGGCGATGACCGCGTAGCCGACGCCGAACGCGACCAGCGTGGCCAGGATCGTCGGCCCCCACTGCGCCGGGGCGCCGTCCTTGCCGATGTCGGTCAGCTTGTAGAGGCCCGAGCCGAACACCGCCGGCAGCGCCAGCAGGAACGAGTACTCCGCGGCCTCCGCGCGGGTGTAGCCCAGCAACAGCCCCGCACTGGTGGTACCGCCGGAACGGGAGACGCCCGGGATCAGCGCCAGCGCCTGTGCGAACCCGAACCCGAGACCGTGCGGCACGGTCAGGTGGTCGAGCGTGCGCTGCTGCTTCCCGATGCGGTCGGCCACCAGCAGGATCAGGCCGAACACGATCAGCGTGGTCGCGGTGATCCGCAGGTCACGGAAGGACTCGTCGATGGCGTCCTGCAACAGCAGGCCCAGCACCACGATCGGCAGTGAACCGACGATGATCAGCCAGCCGAGCCGGGCGTCGGGGTCCTGTCGCCAGTCCTTCTTGTAGATCGAGAAGAACCAGGCGCGGAGGATCTTCCCGATCTTGGTCGAGAAGTACAGGATGACCGCGAGTTCGGTGCCGATCTGGGTGACCGCGGTGAACGCGGCGCCCGGGTCGTCCCAGCCGGCGAGCGCCGCGGTGATCCGCAGGTGCGCGCTGGACGAGATCGGCAGGAACTCGGTCAGGCCCTGGACGAGGCCGAGGACCAGTGCTTCGAACCAGCCCATCAGGCGACACCGGCCAGTTCGATCGCTTCGGCCGCGACCTCGAGAGCGTGTGCGGAGCTCTCGGGGTCGGGCATCGAGGGTGCGACGGTCAAGGTGGTGACGCCTGCCTCGGCGAAGGCACGCATCCGCTCGGCGATCCGTTCCTTGGGTCCCAGCAGCGACGTCGCGTCGATGAACTCCAGCGGGACGGCCGCCATGGCGCCCTCGTAGTCCCTGCCCAGGTACTTCTGCTGGACGTCGGCCGCTTCGCGTTCGAAGCCCATCCGGCAGGCGAGCTGGTTGTAGAAGTTCTTCTCGCGGCTGCCCATTCCGCCGATGTACAGCGCCGCGTACCCGCGGACCGCGTCGGCACAGGCCTTCCAGTCGTCACCGACCACGAGCGGGACGGTGGGGACGACGTCGAAGCCGTCGAGGGAGCGCCCGGCCTTGTCCGCCCCCGCCTGGATCAGTTTCAGCTGCTCACCGGCGTGCTCGGGCGAGAAGAACACCGGCAGCCAGCCGTTCGCGATCTCACCGGTCAGTTCGAGGTTCTTCGGGCCGATGGCGGCCAGGTACACGGGGATCTCTTCGCGAACCGGGTGCACGGTCAGGGTCAGTGCCTTGCCGGGTCCGCCGGGCAGGGGCAGCTGGAAGTGCTCGCCCTCGTACTTGACCCGGTGACGGCTCAGCGCCTTGCGGACGATCTCGACGTACTCGCGCGTGCGGCCGAGCGGCGACGCGAACTTCACGCCGTGCCAGCCCTCGGAGACCTGCGGACCGGAGACGCCGAGGCCGAGACGGAACCGGCCGCCCGAGAGCGTGTCCAGGGTCGCAGCGGTCATCGCGGTCATCGCCGGTGTCCGCGCCGGGATCTGGAGGACCGCGCTGCCCACGTCGATGCGTGAGGTCTGCGCCGCCACCCAGGACAGCACCGTCGGGGCGTCCGAGCCGTACGCCTCCGCGGCCCAGACGACCGCGTAGTCCAGTTCGTCCGCCTTCTTCGCCAATGCCAGGTTGGCCGCGTCGTTTCCCGCGCCCCAATAGCCCAAGTTCAGTCCGAGTCGCACGGCGTGAATGTATCCATCGGAGTGTCACTCCTCCGTTCAGGGTGTTGACAGCCGATGACCCGCCCGGTGGTACTCGATCACGACACGCTCACCTGCTCCGCGTCCCGCACTTGCCTTCCGGCTAGGCTCGCCCGTCGTGGAAAAGCGACAGCTCGGCCGGTCGGGACTGCGGGTCTCGCGGATGGCCCTCGGGACCATGACGTGGGGTGGCGACACCGACTCGGAGGAGGCGGCCAGCCAGCTGGTCGCGTTCGTCGACGCCGGGGGCACCCTGGTCGACACCGCCGACATCTACGGTGAAGGCGAGAGCGAACGCGTCCTCGGAGGGTTGCTCGGCGACCTCGTGCCCCGGGACGACATCGTGCTCGCCACCAAGGCCGTCGCCCGCCGCACCGACGGCCCGTTCGGCGGCGGGGCCTCGCGCGGCGCCCTGCTGAGCGCGCTCGAAGGTTCGCTGCGCCGTCTCGGCACCGACCACATCGACCTGTGGCAGCTGCACGCGTGGGACACCACCGTGCCGGTCGACGAGACCCTCGCGGCGCTCGAATACGCCGTGAACAGCGGGAAGGCCCGCTACGTCGGCGTCTCCAACTACTCCGGCTGGCAGCTGGCGACCGCCGCGTCCCGCAGTTCCGCCGTCGCTCCCCTGGTCTCGACGCAGGTCGAGTACTCGCTGCTGGAGCGCGGGGTCGACCGTGAGGTCGTCCCCGCCGCGGAGCACCACGGCATCGGGCTCCTGCCTTGGGCGCCGTTAGGCCGGGGCGTGCTCACCGGCAAGTACCGCACCGGGACGCCCGCCGATTCGCGCGGCGCTTCGAGCGTTTTCGCGGGCTATGTCGAACATCACCGGACCGATCGCGCGGCCCGGATCGTGCAGGCGGTCGCGACGGCCGCCGACGGCCTCGGGACCTCACCGCTGGCCGTCGCGCTGGCCTGGGTCCGTGACCGGCCCGGAGTGGTCGCGCCCGTGGTCGGGGCCCGTGACACCGGTCAGCTGACCGGTTCGCTCACGGCCGAGGAGATCACGCTCCCGCCCGCCATCCGATCGGCGCTCGACGACGTCAGCGCGATCGAGGTCGGGTACCCGGAACGCGGCCTTTGAGCCTCTCGAATACTGGATTAGGTGACTGTTGGGTGACACAGACGTGACGCGGTGGGGTTCCAGGAGGATGCTGGAGAGGTCCATTCGACGAGTAGCAGGTGGAGGCACCAAGGTGGGTCGGCTGTCCGCCGTTTCCCGGATCGCGATCCCGCTCGCCGGTGCCCTGGTGCTCTCGTCCTGCAGTACGGACGACACACCGAACGACACCTTGCAGATCGTGCAGAACCCCGTCGCGGCGACAGCGGCGGTCTCCCCCGCGGTCGCGGTCAAGCCCGCCGGTTCGGTGTTCGCCGCGCCGGGGGTGAAGGCACTGGTGACGGACGAGGCGAGCAAGACGCTCGTCGTCGCCGTCTCGGAGCCGCCTTCCCTGCGTGTCTACGACCTCGCGGCCCTGGACGCCCCGAAGACGACCGTGCCCCTGCCCGGCCCTGCCGAGCGGCTCACGGTGTCGGGTTCGCAGGTGCTCGCGAGCGTTCCGAGCAAGAGCCTGCTGGCGAAGGTCTCCCTGCCCGGTGGCGCGCTGGAGACGGTCCCGGTCGCGGGGCAGCCGTCGGCCGGTCTCGCCGACGGCGACGCGACGCTGGTTTCGGTGCGGGACCGCAAGGCCGTGGAGGTGCTGTCCGGGACCGGCGGCCCGAAGACCATCACCGGCCAGATCTACAGCGCCGACGACGTGCTGAACACCGGTGACGGCGTCGTCGTGCTCGACAAGCTGCGCACCGCGTTGTTCGCCGTCGACCTCACCGAAGGCAAGATCGGCGAGGGCCTGCGCGCGGGTGACGGCGCCGCCAACGCCGTCACCGACGACCTCGGACGCGTCTTCGTCACCGACGCGCGAGCGGGAGCGCTCCTGGCGTTCTCCACGACTCCGTTGCTGCTTCGCCAGCGCTACCCCGTCCCCGGCGGGGCGTACGGCATCGCCTACGACCGCACCCGTGGCCTCGCCTGGGTCACCCTCACCGAACGCAACGAGGTCGTCGGCTTCGACGTCCGCGGCGGGGAGCCGATCGAGAAGCACCGGTTCCCCACCTTGCGGCAGCCAGATTCGGTCACCGTCGACGAGCAAGGCGGCCGCGTGGTCGTCGGTTCGGCCATCGGAGAAGGGATCCAGGTGATCACGCCATGACAGTCGTGGACGAGGCGGTGGTCGAAGGGGATTGGGAATACCGGCGGCTGCAACTGCCTCCCGGTGTTTCCCGGCGGGCGGCGGCGACGCAGCTGTCGATCCACGCCGAGTTCGCCGGATGGGAGCTTTCGACCGTCCGGCTCTACTCCGACGGGACCAGGAGGGTGTGGTTGCGCCGCAAGCGCACCGCCACCCCCCTGCCCGGCATCATCACCTGAACACGCGGCCGAGCCAATCGGCCCAAAGCCCGTCCTGTCCGGCGGAATCGACGTCGCCGAACAGGTGATGCATCACGACCACCGGGCCGACGAAGCCGCGGACGAACCTCAGCAGCGCGTCCGGGGTCCGGATCCCGACGGTCTGCGCGTTCGCGAAGTAGACCTCGCCGTCCACAGTGGACACCGCACTGGTGGACAGGCGGACCCGGTCCCCCGTCTCCGGCCGTCCGGCCAGCCCCAGTTCCCGGCCCAGCGCCAGCCACGCGCTGTCCCAGTCCTCGATCATCGGCCCGAACACCGTCACCGGCACCGCCTTCCGGCCAGCGAACCGGTTGAGGTACTCGACCAGGGTGCGCAGGAACAGCTCGCCGCCGGCGGTCATCGCCTCGAATTCGTCCTCCCAGTCGTCGCCGGGCAGGAAGCCGCTCGTCACGGTCCTCAGTACGGTGCTGCCGCCGGAACGGCCCTCGATGAGGAACTCGTACGCGACGAATCTCCCGTCCGGTTCCGGTTCCGTGCCGTAGACGAGCCGCTCCAGTGGGTCCCAGGCGGTGATCGCGGACGAGGGTTCGTAGCCGCCGAACGCGGTCTTCACGGTGCCGCCGACGCCGCCTTCGACTTCGTTGCGGCCCATGAACCAGGACGTGATGCCCGGCCCGGTCGCGATCGCGTCCCAGACCTGTTCCGGCGTCGCGTCGACCTCGACTCTGTCAGAGATCTCGAATTCGTGGCCCACTTCAGCGCTCCTCAGGCTCGGTTCCGACGCTCGGGTGGACGGCGACGACGATCCGGTGGTCGCGGCCCTGTTCGGCGCCTTCGTCGTGGTATTTGCCCACCAGGTTCGTGATCGCGACGGTGAGTTCCTCGGCGAACGCGGCCCTGTCCGCGGCGGAGGAGAAGCGCACTTCACCGTCGATCGCGAAGGTCGCCACCCGCTTGCGCGCCTTGGTGGAGCCGGTGATCAGCAGGCCGACGTCGCGCACCAGCCTGCCCGCGACCGCGAGCAGCCAGCGCGCGGAGAGGCGGTCCGGCGACTGGGCCGGATCGGGCTGCACGGCCGAGAGCGCCGTCGGCGAGATGACGTACGAGGACGCCGTCGCGCGCATCATGCGCTCGGTGACGTTGCCCTTGCGCCGCTCCTCGACGAGCTCGACGAGCCCGTGCTTCTCCAGCGCGCGCAGGTGGTAGTTCACCTTCTGTCTCGGCAGATCCACCCGTGCGGCGAGCATCGTGGCCGACGCCGGTTCGGCCAGTTCGGCCAGCAGCCGGGCCCGGACCGGGTCGAGTGAGACTTCGGCCGCTTCCGCGTCCTCGATCACCGCAACGGAGAACATGGCAAGAAGGTGCCACCGAAAACAGAATTTGTCAAGAACGTCAGTCTTGTCGGCGGGCCCGGTTCGCCAGGGCCAAGAGCCGGGGCACCACCTGCGGAGCCGCTTCCAGCGGGACGACGTGCCCCACCCCGGGCAGCACCACGGACGTCCCGTTCTCCACCGCGCCAGCCAGTTCTTCGACGTCCGCCGTGGGCACGAGCTTGTCCCGCTCCCCCACGATCGCGGTCACCGGCACCGCGCCGACCTGCGACAACGCCGATTCCCGCGTGTAAGCGTCCAGAGCGGGGCGGAACGCCGACACCGTCTGCGGCCAGTTGCCGCGGATCATCCGCACGGCGAGTTCGACGTCGCCGGGCACCGGGTCGTCCCCGAAGAGCCACCACCGCAGCCCGGCGGTCACCGCCTTGCTCGTGTGCTCCCGCACCAGGCCGATGAGCTTCGTCCCGAACACCATTTCGAGGTCCCGGCCGAGCTTCCCGAGCGCGTTCGGCCAGATCGCGTCCGGGGTGACGCCGCCCGCCGACATGGCGAGCAGCCCGATTCCCGCCACCCTTGCCGCGAAGACTTCCGGATGGCGCTGGGCCAGCGACAGGATCGCGAGCCCGCCCATGTCGTGGCCGACCAGGACGACCTTGCCCTTGGGGATCACCTTGTCCAGCAGTTCGGCCAGGTCGTCGGCGAGATGCCCCATCGTCGCCGACTCCGCCCGGACCTCCCCGGATTCGCCATGGCCGCGCTGGTCGTAGGCAAGCACCGCGAGGGGCTCCTCCGCGGCCTCGGCCAGCACCGGTCCAATGGCCCGCCAACTCCGCCTGTCGAGGGCGTATCCGTGAAGGAGTACGACGGTCACCGGCGCCGACGGATCGCCCCAGCGCTCGAAGTGCAGGGGTGTCCCGTCGGCGGCCAGCAGACCGGGCATCAGGCCGAGCGGAGGAAGCGGTCGAGCACGCGCACGCCGAACTTCAGCGCGTCGACCGGGACCCGCTCGTCGACCCCGTGGAACAGCGCCGAGAAGTCGAGGTCCGCGGGCAGCTGCAACGGGGCGAATCCGAAGTTGCGGATCCCGAGCGACTGGAACGACTTCGCGTCCGTGCCACCGGAGAGCATGTACGGGAGCGTGCGGGCGCCCGGGTCTTCGGCGAGGACCGCGTTGGTCATCGCGTCGACGAGGGCGCCGTCGAAGGTCGTCTCGACCGGCGGGAGCTCCATCCACTCCTTCTCGATGTCCGGGCCGAGGATCTCCTCCAGCTCGGCGTTGAACGCCTCGAGACGGCCGGGAAGGATCCGGCAGTCGACCGAAGCCTCCGCGACCGAGGGGATGACGTTCGACTTGTACCCCGCGGTGAGCATCGTCGGGTTCGCCGTGTCGCGCAGGGTCGCGCCGATCATCCGGGAGATGTTGCCGAGTTTGGCGACGGAACCCTCGATGTCGTCCTCGGGGAAGTCCCAGCCGGTGATCTCGGTGACGCCGTCGAGGAACTCGCGGACGGAGTCGGTCATGACCAGCGGGAAGCGGTGGTTGCCGAGCCTCGCGACGGCCTCGGACAGCTTGGTGACGGCGTTGTCGCGGTGGATCATCGAGCCGTGGCCCGCGGTCCCGCGCACGCGCAGCTTCATCCAGCGGATGCCCTTTTCGGCCGTCTCGATGAGGTACGCGCGGACGTTGTCCTTCAGCGTGATCGAGAACCCGCCGACCTCGCTGATCGCCTCGGTGACGCCCTCGAACAGCTCGGGCCGGTTCTCCACCAGCCACTGCGCGCCGTACTTGCCGCCCGCCTCCTCGTCGGCGAGGAACGCGAAGACCAGGTCACGGGGCGGGACGATGTTGTTGATCTTGTAGTGGCGGGCCAGCGCGAGCGCCATGCCACACATGTCCTTCATGTCGACAGCACCGCGTCCCCAGACGTAGTCGTCCTGGATCGCACCGGAGAACGGGTGCACCGACCACTCCGAGGCGTCGGCGGGGACGGCGTCGAGGTGACCGTGGATCAGCAGCGCACCACGCGACGGGTCTGCGCCCGGCAACCGGACGATCACGTTGTGGCGGTTCTTGCCGCCGGACTCGACATAGGTGATCTCGTAGCCCGCGTCGGTGAGCTTCTCGGCCACGTACTCGGCGGCGGCGCGTTCACCGACCAGCGTGTCGGGGTCACCGGTGTTGGTGGTGTCGATGCGGATCAGTTCACTGGTGAGGGTGACTGCCTCGTCGGCGGCGGCTTCGATCAGATTCGGTTCGGTCACCAGGCATTCCTACCATTGGTGACGCCCGCCGACCCGCCTCGACCGCCTCGTGGACGGCGTGTGTCCGCCCACTCCCGCCGGCTCGGCGCCGTGTCGCCGCTCTCGCGCGGCAGAAGCCTCATCCAGCGATCCAGGTCAGCCTCGGAAGGCTCGGACCGAGCCGGCCCGCGGTTGACGTCGTCGGTCCGCGGCAAGCCGAACTTGGCGCCGCTCCGCCGGCCCACAGTGGGCCCAGCGTTCCTGGCACCGACGAAATCCCTCTCGACTCAGTCCCACCACATGACCATGGCAAGTCGGCGGGAGGCGGCTTCGTCGTAGAAGTCACGCAGAATGGCATGCTGCTCGGCGAGCAACACTGCGAGATCGCCTATCACGTCTCGCACATAGGCCCCCAGTGAAGCCGCCGCCTCGTCTCGTTCTGCGGGCACGGCGGCGTGCACTCGCTCAGGAGCGAGTGCACGTAACACATTCGCGACCTCGGCGACCTGATCGGGATTCAGAGCTGTGACGGGGTGCTCGAAGATCGTATTCGGGAAGTCCCGGTAGGCCGGATTGACTTCCTCTGCACCGTCGAAGCCGCGGTGCAGCACATCCAGCGACAGTGCGTCGACGCCTATCAGTGCCCAAGTCCGCTTCAGTGCGCTGGGCCACCAATTCAGATCCAGATAGTCCGCCGATGGCGCCGAGCGGAACGAGCAGAGTTCGTCCAGCTCCGCGGCGGAGTCGCGACAGGCCGACAACTGTGGCGGGGGGATACGGGCGAGCTGCTGTGTCACTGCCATAAGGCGCAGTATGTCAAAACCACTCCTCCGGGCTCGACCGGATTACCACATCGCCGATTCCAGACCATTCACGGTCCTCCGGGTCCAATACGAGGGATCACGGGTTGTTCCATGTTCGCCATCTCAACCATTCGTCGAGTGGGATATGTGTTTCGTTCGGGTGGTCATCGGCCTTGGTTCCGCCTGGGAACCGCACCCCACCGCGGCCGACTATACGACCGTTGTCGTTGATCCGAACGTGATCGACTTGCTGCGATGGGTATTGGTGATTCGGGTTCCCCTTGTCGATCCGGACATTTGAACCGCTTGGATTGGCCGGGTCATGCCATCTGGTGCCGACTTTCTTTTGGTTCGGAGTTCCGGGCCCCCAACTGTCGGGAATCTTCTTGACAGCCCTCGGGTCGAGCCAGCCGCCGACCTTGGGTCCCCCCGGGACCAAGCCGTCGGCGATCGCCTTCTGCAGGCCCTTCATCGCCAACCCATTGACCAGCCCACTGAGGGTCGAGACGAAGTCCATGCCTTTGTCGAACGCGTCCTTGATCTGCACCAGATACTTGGTGAACAGCTCGTTGAGCATCCACTCGAGGTGTTCCCGGGTCTGGCAGAACTCGTTGACCCTGCACGCGTTCGCGACCTCGACGGCGACTGCCTTTCCGAGTGCCTGCCCGTCACCGCCCCTGCCGCACTCGATGGAGGGATTCAGCCCTAGGCAATGGGATCGCAGGAACTGAACGATGGCGTCGGCCTTCTCGCGGGTTATCGGCTCCGGTGGGACGCCGCCGTCCTCGTCACCGTCATTCGCCGCGCGCTCGGCCTTGCTGGCCAGGCGCTGAGCCTCCGCTGCGTAGTCGGCGGCTTCTCTCGCGGCTTTCGCCGCCTCCGCGGCGCTCCGGCCCGCCGCTTCCGCAGACGCCCGGGCGGCGGCGGCCGACGTCGCCGCCGAAGCTGCCGATATACGGGCCTGCGCCGCCGATCTCGCGGCGCTCACTGCGGACCGGGAGGCAGACGCGGCGGACTGCTGTGCCGCTGTGGCGGCTTCGCGTGCTTGCCGAGCTGACTCCGCAGCGTCATTCGCCGAGGCTTGCGCCGCGTCGGCGGACTCCTTGGCCTTCGTCGCCCAGTCGGAGGCTTCCTTCGCCGACTGGCTCGCTTGCTGCGCGTAGCGCTCCGCGTCAGCAGCCGCGTTGCGGGCGATCGCCGCCACCCGCTGCGCCTCAGCAGCCAGAGAGTTCGCCGCGGCCGCCGACGCGGCGGCGTCGGCGACGTGGCCGCGCACTGAGGCTACGTGCGTGGCTGTATCGAGATCTCGTTGGCGCGCTTTGGGGTAGCCGACGGTCAGGAACTCGGTCAGATAAGAACGGGGCCCCGCGAGCGCGATCTCGGCAGCGGCTTTCACCTCGGAGCCACCGGCCTGCATTCGCCGGGTGACCTCGATGCGGTCGTCGTGTTCAGCCGCCTCGTACTGGCCCGTGCGCAAGAAGGTGAACCGGTCGTGCGCGGTTCCTGCCAGCGCTTGCTGCGCTGCGGACTTCGTCGCCGGTCCTCCCGCTTCCATGAGCTGCGCGATCCGGACACGGTCGTCGTTCTCGCGCCCCTCGTACTGTTGGGTCCGCAGGAACGTTTCCACCACCTCGTGGGTGCCGGCGAGGGCTGCCTCCCCTGCGGCCCTCATCGGCGGGCCGCCGTATTCGATGAGAGTCTCCACCCGTGCGCGGTCGTCCTGTTCGGCGGCGAGTTCTCGGGTGTGGAACACGAATTCACGGACTTCGGCGTCAGTGCCGCCCAGTGCGTTGACCGCGAACTGGACCGTCCACGGACCACCGCGCTTCGCCAGTTTGGCCGCCGCCTTGCGGCCGTTGGCGACCGCGATGGCATCAGGGGTGCCCGGTGCCGTCGCCTCGGCGAGCAGTCGCTGGGTCTCCTCGTCCAGTCGAGCCTGTTCCTGGGTGTCGAACAACGCCGTGGCCCGTTCCTCGTCCTCCTTTTGCCGAGCTTCCGCGGCTTCTTGCTTGGCGAGATCGGTCCGGGCGACGAGTTGCGCGGCTTCGGTCCGGCGGGCGGTCTCTTCGACGGCGCTCGCCTTGTCCGCCGCGGCGGTCGCGTCGGCGGCGGCGGCTGTCGCAGCATTTGCGTGTTCAGTCGCCTTTCTCGCTGCCGTAGCTGCGTCCCACGCGGCGTTCGCTGCCTCGTCCGCCGCAGCCGCAGCCGCTTCCGCATGCGCCGCCGCCGCGTTGGCGGCGTCCCGGGCCTCCAGCGCGGCACTGCCCGCCTCCCGCGCCAAAGCTTCAGCCGCGTTGGCAGCCCGCACCGCCTGCTGGGCCTTCGCCCGTGCCTGCGCCGCCGCCCGCTTCGCTCGCGCTGCCTCAGCGGTGGCTACATTGGACTGCCGGGCGGCCTGATCTGCGGCGTCCGCGGCAGCTACCGCATTGGCGGCCGCACTGCCCGCGGCGTTCGACGCGCCCGCCGCGGCGTTCGCAGCGTCACCGGCCGCCTTCGAGGCGTCGGCCGCGAGCTTGGCACTTGCCGCGACGTTGCGCGCGTCAACAGCGGCGGCGCGAGCGGCGTCGGCCGTCGACGCGTCGGTCGCCGCGTTCGCGGCGGCCCTGTACGCACGCGACGCCGCCTGCCCCGCCAGTATCGCCGCGTTGGCCGCACGAGCGGCGGCGCTCGCCGCGACCCGCGCAGCTTGACTCGCCGCGGCAGAGGCGTCGATCGCGGTCCGCGCAGCCTCTGCTGCCCGGTTCGCGGCGTCGGCGGCCCGGCCGGCCGCGTTCGACGCCGTGATCGCCGAATCCTTAGCCGCGGCCGTCTCCGCGGCCGCGGCCTCGGCCGCCTGCCGAGCCAGTTCGGCGGCAGCGACGGCCTTCTCCGACTCGTCCTTGGCCTGCTGGGTCTCGACGGCCGCGAGATCCTTGGCTTCCCGCGCGAACGCGGCCAACTGGACGACGGTCAGTATCTCCTGATCGCGGTCCCTGGCGACGTGCTGACCCAGTTCAAGATACTCACGCCGGTCTTGCGGCGTCCCCGCCAGCGCGATGGCGGCGGTGCGTTTCACCTCCGGCCCGCCCGCCGACAGGATCTGCGTGACCCGCACCCTGTCGTCGATGTCACGAGCCGCGTACTGACCGGTCGCGACGAACTTCCGACGATCGTCATCCGAGCCGTTCAGCGCCTGTTGCGCCGCCGCCTTGACTCCAGGCCCGCCTGCGGAAAGGATCTGCGTGACCCGCACCCGGACGTCTTCGGCGTCGGGCCCCTGCCAACCGCTGTCAAGGAAGGCCTTTCGGTCGGCCGCGGTACCGGCGAGCGCTCGGCTCGCCGCATCCCGGACGCCACGTCCGCTGATGCCGACGATCCGGGCGATCCTGGCTCGCTCGTCGTTCTCGGCTGCGACCGCCTGGCCGGTCGCGAGGAACTCCCTCAGATCGACGTCGGTGCCCAGCAGCGCCGCCTCCGCGGCGCGCGTCGTGGCCAGGCCGCCGCCACGATAGAACTCCAGGACACGCTGCCGGTCTGTCGACGGGGGTGGGTCAGCGGCCGCCATCCCAGGTGTGACGACCTGACCGGCGACCATCAGCACAAGCAGCGTCGTCGTGATCAGCCTGCTGAGCGGCCCCATCCTGGTCCCCATCTCAGGCCGCCGCGCTATGGAACTCGAGCAGGGTCGCCGGACCGCTGTTCGGATCACTGCCTTCGCCGATCCCCCGGAATTCACCCTTGGCGACCGTGACCGTGCTGGGAACACCGTCCACCACGATGTCGGCCACGATGGTGTGCGCGCCCGCGCCCGTGATGAGGTAGGCCTCGGGAACCTCCATCGTCAGAAGCCCGGTGGCACCGCTGATCTTGAAGCAGAGGTGCCCCTTCGTCCGGCTCCATACCTCCGCTTGTCCCGTACCCGCCGCGCAGTCAGCGAAAAGGATGTGGCCATCGCCTTTGATCAGCTTGATTCCTCGTTCGGCGAGGATCTTCGCCGCGTCGGGATAGCTGTAGTCCTCCACGATCGCCGGCGGCAGGTCATCCGTGGGTGCGCCGATGGCGGATTCGGCGGCCCCGGCGGACAGGAACGCCGCGGCCGAAACCACTGCCACCAGCGGCAGTATGCGCTTTGGCACGCGAAAATTTTCCGCTCGAACGAACTTCTTCACGGTTTTCGGCGCGCCGTCTCGAAATCCTGGACCAGGCATAGCTTTCCACATTCGCGGATCCCCCACATTCATAATTCCGACCACAGGCGTTCATCCGCCGAAAATCTGGCGACCACACCAGAGAACCAACACTAAGTCGGCATCAAAATTCAGGTAAGGGGCCATTCGCAGCAATCTTCAATCTGTCGGCGGACCGAAACCGGGCAACTGATTCGTTACCCAAAAGAGGCGATTTCGATATCGTCGCACCGCACACTTCCGAAGGGCAAATACCTTGCCGCATCAGCACATTCATCAAACCTGCGCATTCGCGAAACAGCGACCCGGCGACTTCCTGCAGCCTCAGCGCTGTGGATTTCGTTGTTTTCTCTGGGGGTAATCATGGATCGCTTTCTGAAACGACGTCGGTCACGGTCCGGCGCGCTGATCGCCTTGTCCTGCCTGGCCTTGGCCGTCGGCATGATCGACGCGACGCCCGCGGCGGGGATCGCCGGCGGGACACCGGCATCGGACGGCGCCTACCGGTTCGCGGTCAAGATCGAGGTCGGTGGCGATCGGGCCTGCAGCGGGGCCTTGGTCGCACCCCAGTGGGTGGCGACAGCGGCCCGCTGCTTCACCGGCGGCGAGGCAGGGCAACAGGTGAACCCAGGCGCGCCCGCTCTTCCCACCACGGCGAAGATCGGGCGGCCGAATCAGGCGCAGACCACCGGTGCGGTGCTGCCGATCGTGGAACTGGTCCCGCGTACCGATCGCAACCTGGTGCTGGCGAAGCTGGCCACCACGGTCACCGACATCCCGCCGATCCCGATCGCAGGAACCGCACCGGCACAGGGCGAGGCACTACGGGTGGCGGGCTTCGGCCGGACCACCACCCAGTGGGTGCCCGATCAGCTGCACACCGCGGCCTTCTCCCTCACCACCGTCAAGAACCCCGGCCTCGACCTGGCAGCAGCCGCGACGAACACCGGCCTCTGCCCTGGTGACGCCGGGGGTCCGGCCTTCCGCGAGTCCCCGGGCCGGACCGAGCTGCTGGCGATCGCCGACACCGGCTTCCCGCGTGGATGCCTCGGGTCGGCCGAAACCCGCTCCGGGGCGACGGCGACCAGGGTGGACGACATCGCGGACTGGATCCGGCAGCAGACCGCGCCCAGGGTCGTCGAGATCGCCAACCTGTTCACCAAACGGTGCATCTCGGTGTACGGGGTCAACAACGTCAACAATTTGCCCGCCCAGCAATACGACTGCTACCGGACCATCACCGACCGGGTGTGGGAGCTCGAGCCGGTTCCCGGGGGCACGCAGATCCGCAACCGGTTCACCCGTCGTTGCCTGGCCGTCTACGGAGCGGACAACGTCAACAACCGGCAGGTCGAGCAATACGACTGCGACCACCACGCCACCGACCGCGTGTGGCTGCTCGAGCCGGTCGCCGGCGGGCTGCAGATCCGGAACCTGTTCACCCGCCGCTGCCTGGCCGTCGACGGCAGGGACAACGTCAACAACAAACCGGTCGTCCAGTACGACTGCGTGGCCAGTGTGACCGACCGGGTCTGGCAGCTGGGGCCGGTCCCCACCAGCCTGCAAGTCCGCACCGGGACCACCGGCGCCTGTCTGTCCGCACCGGGCACGAACAACACCAACGGGGCACCCGCCGGCGTGATCGGCTGCGACCCCACCAAACCGGACCGGGTCTGGGAGGCCGAACCGGTCACCAACGGGGTTCTGGTGCGCAACCGTCACACCCGCCGCTGCCTCGGCGTTCCGGACAACAGCGCCCATGCCGGGCAGGTTTACCAGTACGACTGCGATCCGGTAAAAACCCAGCAGGTGTGGGAAATCGAACCGGTACTGAACGGCGCGCTGTTGCGCAACAACAAGTCCCGTCGCTGCCTCGGCCTGCCGACCGGTGGCAGCAGCCCGGACGGACTCGCCAGGGAGTACAACTGCGCACCAGTCGCCGAACAGACCATCGCGCTGGACCCCACCCGCATCCCGGATCTCGAGATCGACTGCAAGTACGACGCTCCCGTGTTCGTCACGCGCCCGGACGGCCAGCTGCGCCTGTACAAACACACCAGCCCGCGCTACGGCGACTACACCTGGGCCAACGGTCTCGGCGAAGCCATCGGTGAAGGCTGGCTGGGTGGCCGTACGGTCGCCGGGCCGGACGGCGTCGTCTATCAGGCAACCGGAACCGGAGAACTGCGCCGCTTCCGCTGGAACGGCACCGGCTGGGACTCCGCGCCCGGCGGAGGACAGTACTCGGTCCTCGAACCCACCGGCTGGGACCGGTACACCACACCCCAGTTCCGTAACCGGATCACCGTGGACACCAAGGGACACATCTACACGATCGAACCGGACGGCAAACTCCACTGGCGCAACCACAACCCCGCAACCGGCACCTGGGAACACCGGATCCTCAAAGACAACTGGAGCCACTACGACCTGATCGTCGCCGCAGGCGAGGGCGTCATTTACGGCCGTACACCCACCGGCGAACTGCTCCGCCACGTCTACGATGCCACCACCCAGAAATGGAGCCAAGACGGCAAATTCGTCGGCGGCGGCTGGCAGATGTTCAACGCCGTGTTCTCCGCGGGCGCCGACACCCTCTACGGCGCACGTGCCGAGAACGGCGGGGAACTCCTCTGGTACCGCTATCAGCCCAACAACGACACCTGGGCACCAGGAGGTGCCAACGGTCTCGGCCGGCAGATCGGCAATGGCTGGTACGGCGAGTACAACCTGACCGCCGCCACGGACAGCTGCAGACACGTATAGCCGTATCCGGCGCATTCGTTTCGCGACCGGTGGCCGAATTCTCGGCCACCGGTCGCTTCATGCACTGCGCCGCATCCGACCATCCGGCGAACGACTCAAGCGACGACGCCGAGTCCGGTTACCCCCGGCTGGTGATGGACGCGTTCCAGCCCGTCCCCGACCTGCCGCACACCCCGCGGATCACGGTGGACCGCCTGGTCGTCGCACGGGAGACCTGGCGGCCGCGGGCGGATGAGCTCGCCTTCGCCCAGTCGAAGACCGAGTCCGGACGGTCCTGGCGAAGGCCATCCGTCGTCTGACCAGAAAGGACCCGGACGCGCCCCTGGTCCTCACCGAAATGCTGCCCACCCCCGAACAGACCTGGCTGACGGACGGCCACGGCGACACCTACACTGCCGAACTCCGCCTCGTTGCAGTGGATCAGCTGGCCTGACCCGCTCACCGAAGCCGGGACGTGAAACCGGAAGAGCCCTTCAACCGTCTCGACTCAGCACGTCGGCGGCTTCCTCCAAGACGGCGACGATCTCCTCGATGCTCAGCCGCACCACGCCTTCGCGGTCGCCGACCTGCTCGATCCGTGAACGCAGCCGGTACCGGAGTGTGCCGTCGGAGTGCAACTCCGCGTCCAGGTCGTCGGTGGTCGGACCCCAGTAGGCGAAGTCCGGTGACCGCCCGGCCCGATAGCGGGCGGCGTCCAACCGCAGCGAGTGGACGAACTGCGGCACGTACGCCATGTTGTCGAACGGAGTCGCGATCGCACCGTCCAGCCACAACGTGCAGACACGCAACCGATCGCCGCCAGGGTCGGCCGGTCCGATCTCCAATGCGATACGTGACCGGTCGCCGACCAGGATTTCCGTCACGCACCAACGGGAAACGTCGAAGTCGAAGTCGAGGGCCGCGGCAACCGCGTCCAGGGTCGCCGCGGTCGCGACCTCGTCAAGGGCGATCGGCTCAGGCAACCCGCCGAACCCCAGCTGTTCCAGGGTGGCGCGCAGATTCGGATAGTCGGGCACTCGATCGGGATAGGTCGTGTACACGCCGACATTGCGCAGGGACGGCACATGCGGTCTCTCCGGACCGGCCAGCCGGACGCCGGCCAGGAACACCCTCGCGACCCGGTGATGAGGCGCGACATAGTCGGCAGGCCCCAGCTCCACCGCGAAACTCGCCCGGTCGCCGTAGACCCCCGCGGACCGCGTGCCGAACGCACCGAGCACCTCATCGGCAACGGCACGCCAAGCAGCCGGATCGGCGCCGGCGACCTGCGCGGACCTGCCGTCGGCCGTGAGGTCGGGTGGTTGTCCGGCCAGTCCGAGCAGACTTTCGCCGCTGCGGTGACGCACCAGCGGATCCGGGTCCGACATTCCCCGGTGTAACGCGGCCAGCGAACGCGGGGTGATCGGCAACTCCCGCAGCGCTTCGGCCGCCGCCACCCGAGCGTCCCGCTCGCCGAGGCTCTCCAGTACCGCGGCCACTTCGGACACGTACTCGTCGTCGCCGGTCGCCTCCCACAGCGCTCGCGCGGTCCGTACCCGGGCCGTGGAGGTGGCCCTATCCAGGCGGAATTCGCTTGTGTCGTCCACTCGGGTGAGGTTAACCGTGATGATCGGCGCGTGGGAGCGGACGTCCGTGTAGCAGCACCGAAGACCGCAGCGGTTCACGACGCACAAGGATGACGTTCAGCCAGCCGGTGTACGTTCGACGGAATCCGCGAACGAGCTACTGCGTCGAAACCCGCGACGGCTAGTTCTTCCCGAGTCGGTACTCGCTGGGGCTGCAACCGTGTTCTCTCCGGAAAGTGCGCGAGAAGTAGAACGCGTCGTTGTAGCCGATGGTCCTGGCGATCTCGGAGATGTCGCGGGACGTGGTGGCCAGCAGCTCGCGCGCTCGGGCCATCCTCAGGCGCTTGGCGTATTCGACCACGCCGCAGCCCGCCGCCATCCGGAACAGGGCCGCGAAGTGCGAGGGAGACAGGCCCGCCGTGCGCGCCAGCTCTTTGACGACCACCGGCTTCGCGAAGTTGTGCCGCAGATACTCCAGCGCCTGACGAACCGGCTCGGTGGGCTGGTGGGCTTCGGTCAGCGCGTCCGCGGCCAGCTGCGCCAGCAGGGTCCATCCCGCGCCGGAAGCCGAGATGAGGTGAGGGAAGGTCTCGTCCCGTTCGAGGAAGGCGATGGCGTCGTCGATCGCCGAGACGGCCCGGTAAGCGTCGCGCACTTCGATGACGGCTTCTCCCCCGTCTGGAGAGACGACCGAGAGCAGCTCCGAGACCTGCGAGCCCGCGGCGTGCAGCCACCAGATCGTCCAGGGGTCGCGCGAATCCGCCCAGTAGAAATGCGGGCGGGATGGGGGCAGGACCAGAGCGTTTCCCGGCCTGATGACGCTCACGTTGCCGTCGACCTCGCAGTGCCCGACCCCGTCGGTGCAGACGATCACGATGGCTTCCGGTGTGCTGCGCGGGCGATGCATGCCGTGGTTGGCCGCGCTCGGGAAGTACCCGGCGTCGGTGACGAGCAGGCCCGAGGTCGGAGCTCTGCGCAGGGCCGACGCCACCAGCGGCCGCGGCAGCACACGCAACCGCTGACCTGGGAAGCCATCGGGCAGCAGCATCCCCACACCGTACAGCCGGCCGTCGAATCGTCCAGGTGACTCGGTCGATTCGGCCATCCCGCCGAACGGGTGCCCGGGCATAGCGTTGCCGCATGTCACAGGGTGAATCGACGCTGATCCTGCCGACCCGCCCCGCCGAGTATGCCGAGACCGGGGTCGCGGCGTGGCGGGAGGGGGTGATGATCGACAGCTACCTTCCCGAGGCGCCCGACCGATATCCCGCCTACCTGGACCGGCGCGTCTACCAGGGCTCCTCCGGGCGGGTGTACCCACTGCCGTTCCATGACCGGATCAGCCGGGTGAAGGCTCCGGTGGAGTGGGACGCGGTGCACCTGGAGAACCGCTGGCTCCGGCTGATGGTGCTGCCCGAGCTCGGAGGCCGCATCCACGTCGCTTTCGACCGCACCCGGAACTACGACTTCTTCTACCGCAACCCGGTGATCAAGCCCGCTCTCGTCGGCCTGACCGGCCCGTGGATCTCCGGCGGAGTCGAGTTCAACTGGCCGCAGCACCATCGTCCCGCCACGTTCCTGCCGTCCGACGTCGAGATCGAGCACGAGCCCGATGGCGCCGTGACCGTGTGGTGCTCCGACCACGACCCCTTCGACCGGATGAAGGGGATGCACGGCGTCCGGATGCGGCCCGGCAGCGCCGTCCTGGAGTTGCGGGTCCGGCTGTACAACCGCTGCGAGCGGACGCGGACGTTCCTGTGGTGGACCAACATCGCCGCGCGAGCGGATGAGAACTACCAGTCGTTCTTCCCCCGGGACGTGCGAGTGGTCGCCGATCACGCCAAGCGGGCGACGACCGGCTTCCCCGCCGCGGATCGGGCCTACTACGGGGTCGACTACCCGGCCCGGCACGACGAGATCGACACGGTCGCCGGTGACCTGCCGGTCCGCGGCGACCGCCTCGACTGGTACCGCAACATCCCGGTGCCGACCTCGTACATGTGCGTGGGCAGCAAGGAAACGTTCTTCGGCGGCTATGACCATGCCGCGCGGGCCGGGTTCGTGCACGTCGCCGATCGGCAGATCGCCGTCGGGAAGAAGCAGTGGACCTGGGGCGCTTCGGAGTTCGGTGACGCGTGGGGCCGCAATCTGACCGACGACGGTTCGGCCTATGTCGAGTTGATGGCCGGCGTCTTCACCGACAACCAGCCGGACTTCTCCTTCATCGCCCCCGGGGAGACGAAGGTGTTTTCCCAGTTCTGGTATCCGATTCAGGAGATCGGTCCGGTACAGGCGGCGACCGTGGACGCCGCGGTGCGGGTGGACCTCCGGGAAACGAGCGCGCGGGTCGGAGTCGCGGTGACGGCCGACCGCCCCGGCTGCCGTTTGTCGCTCGTCGATGGCGCCGGGACCCAGATCGCCGAGGTGCGCGCCGACATCGCACCGGGCAGGCCCTTCCAGGAGAGCATCCCGCTTACTCAGCCCGCTGATCGACTCTTGCTGCGCGTCCGCCACGGTGACGAACTGCTGGTGGAGTGGGATTCCCTGGTCGCCGGCGCGGACGATCAAGTCACCCCGGCACGCGAGCCCGCCGCGCCCGAGGACGTGCCGACCGTGGAAGAGCTGGCCGTGATCGGCGCGCACCTCGATCAGTACCGGCACGCGACGCGCTCGCCGGAGCTGTACTGGCGTGAGGCGTTGCGCCGCGATTCCTCGCATGTCGCGGCCAATGTCGGACTCGCCGGGCGCGCGTATCAGCGTGGTGACTTCGCGGAAGCCGAGAGGCTACTGCGGGTGGCCGTTTCCCGGCTGACGACGTTGAACCCCAACCCTGTCGACACGACAGCGCTGTACTGCCTCGGTCTCGTGCTGGAGCGACTCGGCCGGGCCGACGAGGCGTACGACGCCTACGGGGCCGGCTCCTGGGCGCGTGCGTGGCGGGCACCGGCGGGCTATCGCATGGCGCGCATCGACGCCGCACACGGGCGGAACAAGGAAGCGCTGGCCAGGCTTCAGGATGTGCTGCGCACCGAGCCGGAGCACCTGCAAGCCCGTGCGCTCCGGGTGATCGTGTTGCGCCGTAACGGAAAGGACGAGCAAGCGGCAGAACTCGCCGAAGCCACCCATGCGCTTGATCCCCTGGACTGGTGGACACGCGATCTGCTCGGCCTTCCTCTCACCACGGACGCGCAGACCTGCCTTGACATCGCGCTGGAGTACATCGGCGTCGGTGAGCACGATGCGGCGCTGCGGGTGCTCGACGTCGCCCGCGAGCGGGAAGGGGGTCGCGCGATCGGACAGACAGCGGCCGGACCGTTGCTGGAGTACTACCGAGCCGAAGTGCTGCGCGAGCTCGGCAGAGACCACGAGGCGCGCGAAGCCCTTGTGAGGGCGCAAACTCTCGACGCGACGTGGTGCTTTCCTTCACGGTTGGACGACGCGTTGATGGTGGAGCGTGCGGCGAACTCCGACGACACGGACGCGCGAGCCCGCGCGCTGCTCGGACACTGGCTCTACGCCAACGGACGCCCTGATGACGCGTGCGCGGCCTGGAATGCCGCGGCGGCGATCGACCCGGACGATCCCGTGGTGTGGCGGAATCTGGGACTCGCGGCCTTCAACCATCTCGGTGACGCCGACCAGGCATGCGCGGCCTACGACACCGCGCTCGCCGTCGCGGGGGAAGACGCCAGGTTGATCTTCGAGCGTGACCAGCTCAGCGCGAGGCTCGGCGTGCCGCCCGGGCAACGACTGGCCTGGCTCCTGCGGAACCGCGCCCTTGTCGAGACTCGGGACGACGCCACCATCGAGCTCGCGCACCTGCTGATCACCGCCGACCGGCTCGACGAGGCCCGCGAACTGCTGCTCGGCCGCACCTTCCAACCGTGGGAGGGCGGCGAGGGCGATGTGCTGCGCGTGTGGGACCGGCTGTGCCTCTCGCAATCCACAGTGGACGACGCGCTCGCGCCACCGGAATCCCTCAGCGAAGCAAGGCATCCGCTCGCGAACACCGCGCGGCTGCACCTGACGCGGGGTGATCTGCTGGGCGATCGGGCGGCGTGGGAGCTGGCCGCCGCACAGCAGGGCGACTTCCTGGGGATGAGTACCCAGCCCTACTCCGAGGCGACCTACTCTTCGATTCTCGCGCTGCGCAGGCTTGGCCGCACCGAGGAAGCCGACCGGCTCACCGAGGCATTGCGGGCCTTCTGCGACACGTTGGAGGCGAGCCCGGCGGCCGTGGACTACTTCGCGACTTCGCTGCCGTCGATGTTGCTGTTCACCGAGGACCCGGCCGCCGCGCAGCTGCGCCGAGTCCACTTTTTGCGGGCACAGCTCGACATTCTCGATGGGCAGCACGCACGCGCGGGTGACCGGCTGGCCGCGCTGCTGGCCGAGGACCCGCATCACGTCGACGCGCTGGACCTCGCCCGAGCGATCCGGACTCCGACGCGGTGACGGCGTCTGTGCACCGTCACCGCGTGCGGGATTCCTTACACGTCGGGAATGTCCGCCACGGTTCCGGTCGCGGCCGCTTCGGCGTAGTTCGCGAGGCGCTCGGCCATCGGGACCCCGGCGCGATGGGCTCGCGTGCCGGTGCCGCCGCGCTGCCATGGCGCCGGGCCGGTCAGCGGGCGGAACTCGACTCCGGCCGCCGCCAGCCGGTCGAGGTGGCGGGGCAGCCTCCGGTGGAGATCCTGCGCGCGGGACGCCCAAGCGATCTCCGCGAAGGCACAGGTTCGCGGGTACAGGAGGTAGTCGACCAGTCGTGGATCCTCGACGAACTCGGTCCACATCTGACACTGGATCCCTTGTACACGAGCACTTTCGTCCTCGGACCAGTCCGGCGGGATCGGTTCCCACGAGATGACGTCGCCGAGGGTGACCGGGCCGCCGATCGCGAGCGGCTCGTCGGGGTGGGCCTCCTGGAAGTAGTCGAAGTAGGTCGGCATGACCGGGGAGAGCACGACGTCGTGACCAGCCGCCGCGGCCCGGCGGGCGACCTCCGCGCCACGCCACGCCATGACCAGCGTGGTGGTCGATTCCGCGTCGGCGGCGGTTCCTTGCGCGGCGAAGCTGTCGTCCCACGTGATCGGTGTTTTGCCGTGCTCGGCCAGCATCTGCCGCACTTCGGCCATCAGGGCGGCGAAGATCTCGGCGCTCCCGGAAAGCTTCCGCTCGTCGGCGAACGCACGCACCACCGGGTCGTCGTCCCACGCCCGCAGGACGGACTCGTCGCCACCCACGTGCACGTAAGGAGAAGGGAACAGCGGGAGCAGCTCGTCGAACAGGAGGCGCAGGAACTCCAGGGACCGTTCCGACGGAGCCAGGAGCGCGTCGTGCACACCCCAGTTCGTGTGCACCGCACGATCCGGCACGGCCGGGGACCCGAACTCCGGGTAGGCGGCCAGCAAAGCGCCGGTGTGGCCGGGAACGCCGATCTCCGGGACGACCGTGATCGCGCGATCAGCCGCGTAGGCGACGATCTCGGCGAGGTCGTCGCGGGTGTAGTAGCCGCCGTGCGGTGTGCCGTCGTGGACGACCTCGTCGGAGTAGTGGCTGACCTGGCTCGTCGCGCGCCAGCTGCCGACTTCGTGCAGGCGCGGGAAACGAAGGCTCTCCACCCGCCAGCCCTGGTCGTCACTGAGGTGCAGGTGCAAGGTGTTCAGCTTGTGCCCGCTCATCAGGTCGAGGTGGCGCAGCACCTCCCGCTTGGGCAGGAAGTGCCGGGCGACGTCGAGGAGCATTCCGCGCCAGCGGAATCGTGGGCTGTCCTCGACGCGGACGACCGGCGCGACCCACACGATGTCCGACGGCGCGACTTGCCGGTGTGCGGCGTCGGGAAGGACCTGGCGCAGGGTCTGCACGGCATACACGACACCGGAACGGTCCGCCGCGGTGATGGTCACGCCGGCCTCGGTCACGTCGAGCACGTAACCCTCGGGAGGGGTCGCGCCCGCGCGGAGCACCACCTGCAGAACCGCGCGTTCGGTGACGACCTTGCCGGCCATGGGCAGCAGCGCGAGCGCCCGCAGGACCGCCGCCCGTTCCTCCACCGGCACGTCCAGGCGCACCGGGAGTTCGGCCGGAAGCCGGAGCACCCCCGCACCGAGCAGCACCGAGTGCGGCTGGGGAACGAGGTGCGCCGCCCGCTCTCGCGCGTCGTCGTGGCTCATTGTCACTGCCTCCTTGTCTGCGTGCAAATGTTTTTTTCTGCTCATTCAACATCTAGAGTAAGCACATAGTGCACATTTCAGGCACAGTATGCGCATAAACAAACGAAAACCATCACGAAGGGACGACGATGTACCTTCCGATCGCCGAGGTCGCCTGCGTGCCCGCCCGGGCACGCGTCTTCGAGCAGGGCTGGCAGTCCTGGAGTCCCACCGGCACCTACCCGGGCGACACGACCTCGCCCCGGCCGTCCTCGGCGCAGATCGCGGCGAGCTGCTTCCGCTTCGACCGGCCGATGCCGGAGTCCGGCTTCCAGGGCGAGGGGCTCATCGTGATCGACCCGGGTGACGGCGGCCCGGTGCGGTCGTGGTCCGCGGTGGATCACTCCGCCGAAGTCCCGTCCATCCGGGTTCAGGCGCTCGGGGACCGGCTCGTCGTCTCCAGCCTGGGCGCTGTCCGGGAGACCCAGCACGCCGACCTCCCGCGCGCGCTCGTCGCCTGGGCCGAAGAGGTGGCGGCCGCCGGTGGTGTGAAGGCGGTCCGTCCGCTCGGCCCGGGGTGGAGCAGCTGGTACGGGCACTGGAACAAGGTCACCGAGCAGGACATCGCCGACACCCTGGCGCACGCCGAACGACTGGAGCTGCCGCTGGAGATCATCCAGCTCGACGACGGCTACCAGAGCGCCATCGGGGACTGGCTCGACATCCGTCCGGGCTTCGGATCCCTTGAGGGAGTGACGAAACGTGTCGCCGACACCGGGCGGCGCGCGGGAATCTGGCTGACGCCGTTCTTCGTAGCCGCCGACAGCCGGGTGGCGACAGAGCATCCGGACTGGCTGGTGCGGGACACCCCCGCGATGCGCGAGTGGGACCGGGACATCGCGGTGCTCGACGTGACACACCCCGGCGCGGCCGAGCATCTCGGAGGCGTGTTCAGATCCCTTGTGGCGACTGGGTTTTCCTTCTTCAAGATCGACTACATCTACGCCGGAGCACACCCCGGCGCGCGGCACGCCGACGTGTCGGGGCACGACGCCTACGTGGCGGGGATGCGGATCATCCGCGAGGCGGTCGGGCCGGACTCGACCGTTCTCGGTTGCGGGGCACCGCTGCTGCCCAGTGTGGGACTCGTCGACGCCATGCGGGTCAGCCCGGACACCGCGGTCGCCGTCGAACCCGAGTCCGGGGACGTCAGCCAGCCCTCGCAGCTCGGCGCGCGGCTGGCCGGGGCCGCGCGGGAGTTCATGCACGGCCGGTTGTGGGTCAACGATCCCGACTGCCTGCTGGTCTCCCCGCGCGTGGAAGACCGCGCCGGCTGGGCGGATCACGTGGCCTCCAGCGGTGGGTGGAGGTGTTCGAGCGATCGCCTCGCCGACCTCGACGAATGGGGAGCCACTCGCACCCGCGAGCTGCTCACGCCGTCAACCGGTCCCGCCTGATCTCTCCGGAAGGGAGTCCGCCATGGCTCAGATCCTCACGGTGCCGACCTCGCCGCCACCGGTCCCGACCCGGCAGGCGCCACCACGGGGACGTCGGCGGCGGGTCCGGGAAACCCTGACGGCATACGCCTTCGTGGCCCCGAGCCTGTTCGGCGTCGTCGCGTTCCTGTTGCTGCCGGTACTGATCGTCGCCGGGCTGAGCCTGTTCGACTGGAAACTGCTGGCCACACCGGAGTTCGTCGGGCTGGCCAACTACGAGCGGCTCTTCGCCGACGGCGGGATCGGCCACTCGCTGCTGGTGACCATCGCCTACGTCGTCCTGACCATCCCGGTGCAGACGGTGCTGGCGCTGTTGCTCGCGCTGCTGCTCAACCAGCGGGTGCGCGGCGTGAAGATCTTTCGCGCGATGTTCGTCCTGCCCTGGATGGCGACGCCGGTGGTGATGGGCCTGGTGTGGGGTTGGATCTTCGACCCGGCCAACGGCGCGGTCAACACCTTCCTGGGAATCTTCGGGATCGACGGGCCGAGCTGGCTGTCCTCGGCGAGCCTCGCGCTGCCCTCGGTGGCGGCGACGCAGGTGTGGCAGTTCGCGGGCTACAACATGCTGTTCTTCCTCGCCGGGCTGCAGTCCATCCCGAAGGATTACTACCAGGCGGCCTCGCTGGACGGGGCGTCGACGGTCCGGCAGTTCTTCTCGATCACGCTGCCGCTGTTGCGCCCGACGCTGTTCTTCGTCCTCGTCACCAACGTGATCGGCTCGTTCCAGGTCTTCGACACCGTTTTCGTGATGACCAACGGCGGACCCGCCAACAGCACCGAGGTCATCAACTACACGATCTACCAGACCGCTTTCCGGCAGTTCGATTTCGGCTACGCCTCCGCCATCGCGATGGTGCTGTTCCTGATCATCCTCGCGGTCACCATGGCGCAGGTCCGGTACTTCAACCGCACCACGACCTACGACCTGACCTGAGAGGGGCCGACCGTGTCCACCACCACCCGGCGAAGGCGGCCCTCCCGCCGCGCCACCCTCTACGCGACGCTGATCCTCGGGGCGGTCATGTCGGTCTTCCCGTACTGGCTGATCGTCTCGACCGCGTTGAAACCGCGCGATGAGCTCTTCCAGGCGGCACCGTGGGCGCCGCCGTCCTCACCGACGCTGGAGAACCTCGGCGCGCTCCTGAGCTCGGACTTCGCGCAGTCCATCCTCAACACCTTCATCTTCGTCACCGTCCTCACCGCCGGGCAGCTGATCTTCACCACGCTGGCGGCGTATGCGTTCGCGCGTTTGGAATTCCGGGGCCGCAACTCGCTGTTCTGGCTGTACCTGGCCACCCTGATGGTGCCGAACGTGGTGACCCTGATCCCGCTGTTCCTGATCATGCGTGAACTGGACCTGGTGAACAGCTGGTACGGGCTCGTCGCGCCGTACGTCTTCGGCACGCCGTACGGGATTTTCCTGATGCGCCAGTTCTTCCGCAGCATCCCGCGCGAGATCGAGGAAGCCGCGCGAGTGGACGGCGCGGGGCACCTGACCATCCTGTGGCGGATCATCCTGCCGATGAGCAGGCCGATCCTGGCCACGCTGGCGATCGTCACGGTGATCTCGTCCTGGAACAACTTCCTGTGGCCGCTGATCATCACCAGCAGCGAGGACACCCGCGTGGTCACCGTCGCGATCGCCGCCCTGCGCTCGGAGATCGGCATCGACTACACCCGGATGATGGCGGGCAGCCTGCTCACGTTGCTGCCGATGCTGCTCGTCTTCGTCTTCTTCCAGCGCTACATCGTCCGGTCGGTCGCCCTGACCGGACTCAAGTGACACAAAGGAGTGTCCCCATGAAACTCTCGGCTTTCCGGCGGAAGACGCTCAGCGCGCTGACCGTCGGCGCGCTGGTCGGGCTGGTCGCCGCGTGCGGCGGCAGCGGCGACGGCAAGACGACACTGACCTACCGGATCTGGGACGAGCAGCAGCAGAAGGGCTACGAGAAGGTCTTCGCGGCGTTCAAGGAAAAACACCCCGACATCGACGTCAAGATCGAGCTTCAGCCGTACGACCAATACTGGACCAAGCTCGTCACCGAGATGGTCTCCGGTACCGCGCCCGACGTGTTCTGGATGACGCCCGCGAACTTCCCCGAACTGGCGACGCAGGGCGCGTTGATGGACGTCTCCGACGCCGTCGAGCAGTCCGGCCTGGCCAAGGACAAGTACCACCCCAATGTCGTAGATTCCTTTACCTACAAGGGAAAGATGTACGCCGTTCCCAAGGACTGGGGCGTACCGGGGATGCTCTACAACAAGCAGGTCTTCGCCGAAGCCGGCGTCGAGATGCCCACCGAGCCGCTGACCTGGGCGCCCGACGGGTCCGGGACGTTCCTGCCGCTGATGCGGAAGCTCACCGTCGACGTGAACGGCAAGCACCCCGATGAACCCGGCTTCGATCCGGCCAAGGTCAAGCGGTGGGGCTTCGCCTCCTGGAACCACTCGGGCACCCAGTGGCTGAACTGGATCCCGAGCAACGGCGGCACGACGATCACCAAGCCCTACGGCGCGTTCAACTTCAACGAGCCCGCTTCGGTCGAGGCACTGCAGTGGGGCGTCGACCTGATCAAGAAGTGGCACGTGTCCCCGCCCGCCGACCAGACCAACCCGCCCGCCGGCCGCGCGACCGAGATGTTCCAGCGTGGCGAGGTCGCGGTCTTCCCGGCCAACAACGCGCTACTCCCCTTCGTCGCCCCCGGCTCGGCCTTCCCGATCGGCACCGCGTCGCTTCCCGCGGGCAAGGCGGGTCGCGTCGTGATCATCAACGGTCTCGGCGAGGCGGTCTACTCCCGCAGCGACCATCCCGAGCAGGCCAAGCAGCTCGTGTCGTTCCTGGCCACCCCGCAGGCGCAGACGATCATGGCCGAGGGCGGCTATGTCTTCCCTGCCATCAACGACCTCGCCCCGCGCTACGTCGAGCATTGGAAGGCCAAGGGCATCGACACCCAGCCGTTCCTGGACGAGGCGCGCGGCAAGACGGTGAACTTCCCGATCGTGTCCGGCTTCGCCGCGGCGGAACCCAAAATCAACCAGATCTTCAACGACATGTACCTCGGATCGGTCAAGGTCCCCGACGCCGCCGGGGAGGCTGTCAAACAAGGCAACGCCCTGCTCAAACCCGAGAAGTGAGGAGGTCACCCATGTCCGCATCACCCAAGAGACGGCGCGCGGCGGCGATCGCCACCGCCGCTTTGCTGGCCGTCTCACCGGCACCGGCCGCGACGGCCGAGCCCGCGCCCGGGGTGCCCGTGCAGCTGCTGTCGATCACCGACCTGCACGGCTACTTCGGCGAATACACCACGACCGTGCCCGGCTCGCGGGCCGGTGAACCAGCGCAAACCGTCGGCGGCGGGGCGTATCTCGCCTCGCACCTCGACCGGCTGCGCGCACCGAAGAACTCCGTACTGTTCTCCGCGGGCGACGACTTCTCCGGCTGGCCGTCGGAGACCGCGTGGTTCTGGAACGAGCCGACGATCGAGTACATGAACATGATCGGCGTCGAGTTCTCCACCGTGGGCAACCACGAGATCGACCGGAAACCGGCCTATCTCGAGCACATGATGAAGGGCACCTGCCAAGGCCGCCCCGACCGTGACCTCTGCTTCACCGACTCGACCGGGAAACGCTTCCAGGGCGCGGACTTCGACTACTACTCCGCGAACGTGGTGCACGAAGCCACCGGCAGGCCGCTGGTCAAGCCGTACCACGTGCGGCAGGTCGACGACGGTCGCGGCGGCACGCTCCCGGTGGGATTCATCCACGCCACGACCACCCACACGCCGGAAGAGCAGCTCTCCTACTGGCCGAGCGAACTGAAATTCCTGCCCGAGGCGGAGACGATCAACCGCTATGCCGAGGAGCTGCGCGGCCGGGGCGTTCAGGCCATCGTCGCCGTTGTGCACGAAGGGTTCTCGCAAGCGAACGGGGCCGGGTACAACGACTGCACCGCACCGTTCGGCCCGCTCGCCGACATGAACAAGCAGATCAGCCCGGCGGTGGACGCCATCGTCGGCGGGCACTGGCACGCGCTGGTGAACTGCATGCTGCCCGACCCGGCCGGTGTTCCCCGCCCGGTGGTGGACGCGGCGAACCACGGCAGGCTGATCAACGAGATCAACCTGGAGCTGGACCCGGCGACCGGCGATGTCCGCCGGGACCGGACGAAGTCGGTCAGCCATGCCAACACCCGTGACGTCGCACCGGATCCCGAGGTGCGGCGGATGGCGAAGTACTGGAAGGACCGGCTTCCCGCGCGGGGTGACCAGCGGGTCGCCAAGGTCATTGGCGATCTCACCCGCGCCTCCGGCACCGACGAGGAGTCCACGCTCGGCAACGTCACCGCCGACGCGTTCCTCTGGGCGGCCAACAAGGACGGACGGGCCGATCTCGCGGTCGCGATGCCGGGAATCTTGTTGCGCGACATATCTTTCGCCCCCAATCCGGCCAATCCCGCGGACGCACCGGGACGGGTGCTCTTCTCCGAGCTGGTCTTCGGCACGGTCTACGAGAACGGCATCGGCCCGGCCGTCGTCCGCGGGACGGTGACCGGCGAGAAACTCGACGAGTTGATCGAGAGTCAATGGCAGCGGGGGGCCGATGGTGCCGTGACGTATCGGCACATGGCCGTTTCCGGCAACGTGTCCTACACCTACGACCCCGACGCTCCACTCGGGCAGCACGTCGACATCAAGAAGATCCGGATCGACGGGAAGCCGGTGAAGGCCGGCCGCGAGTACCGGATCGCGACGCTGGCCAACAACTTCTTCGCCCGCAACGCCACACCCGGGTTCACGGCGCTTTTCGATGCCAGGAAACAGGATCGGAGCATCTACTCCGGTGCGGACGCGCTCTGGAAGTACCTGGAGGCGAAGTCGCCGGTCCGGCCGCCGAAACTCGACCGGGTCCGGCCCCGCTAGCTCACCTGAACCGGGACGGAGGGGTCGGCACGTGTTCGCTCATCGAGTCGAACTTGCGGACATAGGTCAGCCCCTCCGGGATCTCGACGCTGGTCGTCGAGGTCCAGCCCCGGGTCAGGGTGGGCCAGTCGGGCACGTCGGGGTGGAAGTGCGGCCGGAACGGCTCGTAGCCGTCGATGAAGGCGGCCGGTTCCGACCTCGCCTGCCACCGGATGTCCGCCGACAACCGCAGCCGGTCGCTGAGGTTGGGGCGGGCCCCGTGCACGGTGAGGCTGCTGAACATGAGCACGTCCCCTTGGCCGAAGTGGGTGCTGCGCCAGTCGTCCAGGCCGCTGCCCTCCACCTCCGCGGTGACCCCGCCGGGGCCTTCGGCCCGGGACACCCCGAGCACGCCGAGCTTGTGCGACCCGGCGAGGACCTCCAGCCCGCCGGCGTCGGCGGGACAGTCGGCGAGCGGGATCCACATGGTCAGGGTGTCGACCGCGCCCTGGATGAGGCGGTAGTCCTGGTGAGCGGGCGTGGGGGTGGCCCTCGGCGTCGGCGCCGTGATGCGGGCGATGTGCATCGGGTGGCAGAAGACCTCCTCGCCGAGCAGCCGCTGTGCCAGGCCGCGCAGTTCCTCCCGTTCGCTGAGTTCGTGGAAGGACTGCGTCGCCTGCACGGCGGAGTACATGCCGAAAAAGGTGGACTTGCCCTCCTCGACCGCCCGGTCCGACGCCCGCAGCTCGTGCGGCTCGGTGCCGGAGGCCAGCCACCTGCTGTCGTGCAGCACGGCCGCGAGGTCGGCGCGAACACCGGTGACGTAGTCGCTGGGCAGCAGACCGGGGAAGTAGAGGTAACCGTCCTCGGACATGCGCTCCCGCAGCGCCGCGACGTCGTCGACGATGTCGCTGGAATCGATCAACTGCTTCATGTTCTGCCTCCGCTGTGGGGGTCCCGACGGATTCGACTGTAGGAAGGACGGGTCATCGCGGACATGGCTGAACCTGCCGGGGAGATGACAGATCCTGCTGCGACGCCCTCGCCTCCGGCCGGGTTGCTCGTCGTCGGCGAGAGCACCTTCACCAAGCGCTTCGAGGCGATCCGGCCGACCGGCTCGCCGAGCTGGCTGCTCATGTGGACGACGCGGGGGCGCGGCGCCGTGCAGCACGGGGACACAGCCCTGACCACCGGCGCGGGGCAGCTCGTGCTGATCGAACCCGGCGTACGGCACACCTACGGAGTCGCGCCCGGCGCCGGGGAATGGTCGCTGCAGTGGGCACATTTCCGGGCACCACAGGGAAACTGGCTCGGGGCGAGTCGTCATCTGACGCCGACGGCGAGTGGCGCCGCGGAGGCGATCGACGCCGCTTTCGACCGGCTCTACCGTTACGCCCGGCTCACCGGTGATCACATCCCGCCGTCGCCGGTCCGGCTCCCGGCTTTCGCCACCCGCCCCGAACAGCAGGCCCTCGCCCTGTGCGCGCTCGAAGAAATCGTGCGCCTGGCCGACCTCGCCGGTGCTCCCGCCGCACATTCAGGCCCTGACCCGCGCATCGCCCGCGTGCGGCGGCTCATCGCCGAGACACCGGAGGCCCCGCACACCGTGAACTCGCTCGCCGCCCTCGCCGGGCTGTCACCATCGCGCTTCAGTCACCTCTACGCGAGGACCACCGGCCACAGTCCCATGCAGGCGGTGCGCGCCCACCGCCTGCACCGCGCGGCCCGGCTGCTGACCGGCACGGGAATGTCCGTCGCCGCTGTCGCCGTCACCGTCGGCTACGTCGACCAGTTCCACTTCAGCCGCGCGTTCCGCCGCGAGTTCGGCATGCCACCGAGCAGTTACCGGCACAACGGCGAGGTTCCCGGCTGGGACTGAGCCGAGAACGACCGGCTCACTCTCGCCTCCGCCGAGTAGGCGGTGCCGGCGGCTCGGGTAGCGCGGCGGTCATCGCGCCGTCCACGGTGACGGTCTCACCGGACACGAACCTGGCCCGATCGCCGAGGAGGAAGGCGATCACGCGCGCGACGTCCTCCGGCTCGGCGAGCTCGCCGAGTGGCTGCAGCCCGGTCAGCGCGTCGCGGGTGGCCGCGTCCTGCCAGCGATGCGCGTTACGCGGCACCTTGACGAACCCCGGCCGGACGACGTTGCACCGCAGCCCGCGCGGTCCGAGTTCCACGGCGGCGGCGCGGCCGAGCGCCTCCAGCGCGGCCTTGGCCATCGCGTACGGTGCCTGCCCGCCCCAGGCCAGGCCCGCGTGGATCGAACTGACCAGTACCGCGGCGCACGGCCGTCCCCCGGCACGGCCGATCAGCTGCTGCAACGGCTCCAGCGCGGACACCGCACCGACGTCCAGCACCCTGCGCAGCGCGTCCGTCGTCTGTTCGGTGAAGGGGGCGCGATGCTCGCTCAGCAGGCAGTGCACCAAGCCGGTCACGCTGCCGAGGGTGTCGAACGCGGCGCCGACCACGGCCGGATCGGTCGCGTCGCCCTGGATCCACGGCACATCGGCGTGTTCCGGTGGTGGTGGCGCGATGTCCACGGCCACCACCGGTCGCCCCTCCCCCAGCAGTTCGCTCACCACGGCCGAGCCGATACCGCCCGCGCCGCCGAGCACCACCACCCCGCTCACGCGATCCATTCGGCCGTCCCCTTGGTGAAGAAGGCGCGCACGACGAGTCCCGCCGCGGCCGTGACCAGGGGGTTGCCTCGGGACCGTGGCCGGACCAGCGTGTGCGGCGGAGTCGTCTCGACGCGATCGCGTACCGCTTCGAGCCATCGGTCCGAGGGCGCGCCGCTACCGCCGAGGATGATCATGTCCGGCCGCATCAGGTCGTACACCGTGTCGGCCACCAGAGCCACCTGGGCGCTGCGCGCCTCGAGAAGCCCGCTCGCGACCGTGTCCGTGTCCGTGTCCGCCAGGCGGATCAGGTCCGTCAGCGAGGTCGCCGCGACTCCTGCGGACCGAGCCGCGGCGAGCAACGCCACGTCCGTCCCGCGTTCGCCGAAGCGCCCGTGACCACCATCGGTGAGGCCGGGCACCAGGAGGCGGCCGAAGCCGCCTTGGATGATGCCGTTCGAGCTCGTACCCCCTCCTCGGCTGAGGAACCCTGTCTCGGCGACGTTGCCGACGAAAAGGTACGACACGTTGTGACGACCCAGTCCGGCGCCGAAGGTGAGCTCGGCGCCCAGCAGAGCGGACACGTTGCCGTCCACCACGACGTCGAGCCCGGTCCGCTCCCGCAACGGGCCGGACACCCGGACGTCGGTCCAGCCCAGCACGTCGTTGCGCACGACCCGACCGGTCTGACGGTCCACCTCACCGCCGGCGGTCACACCGATGCCCAGCACCGGGCCCGGCGCGGAACCCGCCATCTCCGCCGCCAGGTCCGCGGCGTGCCGCAGGGTGGCGACGCTGTCCGCCGGATCACGGTTCTCGGCGAGCGTCCGGACGCAGTGACCGGCCAGGTCGATCAGTCCGGCCGTGGTCCGTTCGAGACCGAGGTGCACGCCGACCGCGTACCGGCTGGACGAGTCCAGTTCCACCGGTACCCGGGGCCTGCCGACCCCGGTGGACTGCTCGGCGAGCTCACGAACGACGCCGGCGGCCAGCAAGGGCTCGATGATCCTGCTGACGCTGCCGTGATTGAGGGACAGCTCCTTCGCGATGTCACCGCGCGCCAGCGGGCCGCCCTGGGCGAGCAGCTGAAGCACGGCAGCCGTGTTGGCCTGCCGGGCCTGACGCGGCCGGGTCCCGCTGAGGCCTGGGTCGTTCATCTTCACACCGGCTTTCCGGACTCGACACCGTTGGTCTCTTCGAGCTCGACACCGGTGGTGGCCAGCCACGGCGACACCAGCACGATCACGGCGCTGACCAAGAACGCGCAGGCGTACCAAGCGACGATCGTGATTCCGTACTTCTGCGCCAGCATGGGCGCCAGGAACACGTTGAGCGCGATCGCGAGCCGGGTCACGCACTGCGCGATCCCGGATCCGAGGCCACGCAGCGAGGTGGGGAAGGCTTCGGTGCTCCACACCCAGGACAACACGCCAGGGCCGAGCCAGGTCAGCATGGCGTACACGACCCAGAACGCGACCAGGCCGACGCCTGCCCGCTCGCCGGTGAACGCGATGCCCACCCCGGCGGCGAACACGCCGAGGCACGTCCACACGCCCAGCCGTCGTCGGTCGACCCGGTCGATGATCGCGGCGCCCGCCACGACGGCGACCAAGCCCACCACGAAACCCAGCAGGGAGAAGTACAGGGTGTTGGAGACCCCGATGCCGGTACTGCTGATGATCAACGGTCCCGCGACCGTCGCCACCGCGCCACCGAAAGCCTGGATGGCGAAGAACGCCGTGACCGTCGCCAGCCGTCGCCACGCACCACCGGAAACCAGCATCCGGTAACTGCGCTTCTCCGAAACCTCGCGCTTCGGCGGGTCCAGCCCGAGTGCGTCGTAGATCCGCTGTGCTTCTTCCCCGCGGCCGCGCGCGCTCAGCCACCGGGGCGACTCCGGCAGGAACTGCCTCGCCACCAGCACCGCGGCCGCGGGCAACGCGGCCAGGCCGAACAGCCACCGCCAGGTCTCGTTTCCGAACAACGGCTGAAGCGCCAGCGCGAGCAGCACCGACGTGACCGCGCCGGACAGCCACATCATGTTGGGCAAACTGCCCGCGATCCGGCCTCGCCGGGTCTTGGGCGCGATCTCGGTGAGGAACGCGTGCGAGGTCGGGATGTCCATACCCACCGCGAGACCGAGCACGAATCTGGCCGCGACCAATTGCCACACGTCCTGGACGAACGCGGCGGCGAGGGACGCCACCACGAAGACCACCAGATTGATCATGAAGATCACCCGGCGGCCGAATCGGTCGGACAGGTCACCGAAGACCACCAGACCGAGCGCCGTACCCACGAAGGCCGTCGCGGTCACCAGGCCGACCTGGAACGCGGTGAGATGGAACGACGGCTTGAGGAACAAAACGGCGGCGCCGATGACGAGCAGGTCGTAGCCGTCGATGAACTCGCCGAACGCGACCAGCCTGCCGGTCCAGTTCCGTACGAACCTCGCCCGTCTCGGTGACATCGACGGAGGTCTCGCAATCCCCGACACCATCAGCTTTCCTCCCCACCGCGCTTTTTGTGCGACAAACACCAAACTACGGCTCACGCGGTGCTTCCCGCCTGGATCCGACACTGTCGGGGACGATCGGCCAACCGGAGCGGGACGATCAGGCAAGCGCCGCTGACCTGTCGATCCTTATTCCGGCACGTGTTCGGCGGCGATCCTGAGGAACCTGGCGATCGAGGGCGACCGGCTCCCCGAGCGCCAGAGCGCCAAGGTCCGATACGGCGTCGCATCGCCGACCGGCCGGTAGACGACGTCCGGGCGGACGTTCACGGCGGCCAGCGAGACGGGCACCAGTGCCACGGCCTGTCCTAGGGAGACGACCTCCAGCAGCTGGGCGGTGTCGCGGACGACCGGGCCGTCGGACCGGCGATCGGAATGGCCCAGCCAGTGGCCGCTGTCGACGACCCGCGAATCCGCCCAGCGCGGAGCGGGCTCGGTGATCAGATCGGCGACGTCGAGCACGTCGCGACCGGCGAGCTCGTGATCGACGGCGAGCGCGGCGACGCGCGGTTCGGTCGCCAGGAGTTCGGTTTCGAGGCCGTCACCGTCCACGCAGGCGGCGATCGCCAGATCTGCCCGTCCGTCGCGGACCAGCTGGGCCTGTTCACCGAACCCGCTCACCACCACGCGGATCTCCGTCTCGGCCGGATCCTCCCGGAAACGTTCGCGGACGCGGTGCAGCAGCCGGGTGGCCACTCCGGGCTTGGCGGTCACCACCAGCGCGTTCCCGGCCCGCCGCGTCCGGCGAACGGCGACGTCCAAGGCGGCGAGGACCTTGGCCGACTCGGCGAAAAGGGTCTCCCCGGCGGGGGTCAGCGCCAACCGCCGCCCGCCGCGGTCGAACAGTTCCGCGCCGATCCGGCGTTCGAGCCCGCGGATGGCCCGCGAAAGCGGAGGTTGCGCGATGCCGAGACGCCGGGCCGCGCGGGTGATGTTCAGGTCTTCGGCGACGGCGCGGAAATAGCGCAGCTCGCGGATCTCCGGATCCGGCATACCGCCAGGGTAGGGCGCGCACACCGGATCGGTGCTTCTGTTCGGGCACGAGGTCGGCTGGGGTGGGGGAATGCATCCCCACGAAGTCGCGCTCGTCACCGGCGGCGGCAAAGGCATCGGCCAGGAGATCGTCCGGCAGCTGGCCGCGCGCGGGCTCACCGTCTACGTCGGCGCGCGGGATCCGGGACAGAACGGCGCGGCCGGACCGGGCATCCGGACCGTCCCGCTCGACGTCACCGACGAAGCGTCCGTGGCGGCGGCGGTCGGGACGATCGAGGCCGAGACCGGCAGACTCGACGTCCTGGTCAACAACGCCGGCATCACCAGCGAATGGGGTCTCCGCACCACCGACTTCACGGCCGCACACCTGCGCGAAGTGTACGAGGTCAACGTTTTCGGTGTCGTCACGATGATCTCGGCCTGCCTGCCCTTGCTGCGCCACTCCCCCAACCCGCGTGTGGTCAACCTGTCGAGCGGCCTCGCGTCCCTCACCCTGCTGAGCGATCCGGAGATTCCGCTGCCCACCGAAGGATTCCTCGCCTACAGCTCGTCCAAAGCCGCGCTCAACGCCTTGACCCTGCTCTACGCCGAAACCCTCCGCGCCGACGGCGTCAAGGTCAACGCCGCCAGCCCCGGCATGGTGCCGACGGACCAGAACGCCGGGGCGCCGTTCCCCCGCGGGCACCGCACCGCGGCCGAGGGCGCGGCCGTTCCCGTCCTCCTCGCGACGATCCCCGTGGACGGCCCCTCCGGCGTCTTCCGCGGCCCGGATTCACTCGCTGAAGTCATCCCCTGGTGAGCGAGCACTGTCGGCACCAGGGTGAAACAACCGAAGGAAGCGATTGCCCGGCGCCCGATCCGGGTACCAGGAAGATCATGTGGATGGTGATGGTGATCCCGCTGCTGGTCATGTCGTTCGCGCTGCTGATGGAGCGTGTCGAAGCGAAAGTGCCCGAACGGGATCCGAGTCGCGCCCCCGAACCCATCTGACTCACCGGGCGTGCGGGGTCCGGCCCGACCGCGCACGCCCGGGTGGTCAGCAGTGGCTGGTCATCCGCATGCTGTTGACCCGGTCGAACAGCCGGGCGTCGAAGGACCCGGCGTCGAACCACCAGTGCCACTGGTTCTTGACCGTGCCCTTGACGAACTTCGGATCACCGCCGTGGTGGATGGGTCCCAGCACGACACCGGCGCTGTCCAGCAGGTTCACCCACATCAGCCAGGCATCGTTGCTGTCGCTGCTGACGATCTTCGCCTCGAACGAAGCACTGCCGTTCGGGAACAGCGTCCATTTCGCGCCGTCCATCGTGCAGTCCCCTGCTCTGATGGGGCCCCAGGTGAACCAGCACGAGCCGGACCCGGTGCACGTGGCCTGCGCGGTGGTGGACGACGCGGTCCCGGCCGACGCGGGTGCGGCGAAGACACTGCCGATCCCGAGTACGAGAATTGTCAAAATGGTCGCCATCCGGCGCGTTTTCGTCATCATGGTGTCTCTCTCCGGTGGTGGTCGAATTCCTGCCGATCGTGAAAGACCGGAAGTCGAAACTAACTTTCCGGAGGTCGCGGAACCGATCACTTAGGTGCGGTCGCGGGGGCCGCCGTTGGTGCGGACCACGCCGACTGGCAGGACAGCCGGGACGGCAAGATCCTGGAACCGTCCTCTCCGCTGGCCAAGTAGAGCGGACCGGTATTTATCTACCCACGCCCGACTGGGCGAGAGTGGCGGTTCCGCGGCTGCCAGGGCGCGACGATGTAGGAATTGGGACGTTGAACCTGCCAAATACATAAACCGCGCCCCGGGCGCCCCGGCTCGGGCCATGTTAAAGGTCGTGGCCGTCACCACCCGGGTCG
>NZ_JBHXJK010000039.1:11328-71271 GCF_042723255.1 Amycolatopsis thailandensis | reverse complement strand
GCGCAAGGAAGGGGGCCATCATGTACTGGCAAGCAGGCACGACCACCTATAACGACGCGCTCAGTCTGCGGCAAGGCCTGCCACGACCGGGGCCCGTCCCGACCGTCGCGCCGGGACCAAAGCCGCCAGCGGAGCCGCGACCAGGGCCGCCGCCACCAGGACCCCCAACCGCCCCCAAGGCGGCGCGAACACGATCGGCTCACCGCCGCTCGACGCCACCTCGGTGATCAGCCACGCGGACACGATCCCGACGAACAGCCCGCACGCGGCGCCGAGAACGGCGACGAACACCGACTCCGTGGTCAGCGCCGCACCGAGCCCGCCGCGCGTGAGGCCGAGGGCGCGCAGCAGCGCCGATTCCCGCGTTCGCTCCAGGACCGACAGCGAAAGCGTGTTCGCGATCCCGGCGAAAGCGATCAGCACCGCGAGCGCGGTCAACGCCCACAGGAGATTCAGCGTCGCCCGCAGCGGCTCGGCCGCTTCCTCCTTGAGTTCCTGGAGACTGCTCAGCTTCGCGATCGGCGTACCGGACAGGGCCTGCTCCAGCGACGACCGGACCTGCCCGGGATCAGCGGTCTTGACGAGAACGCTCCCGTCGTAGCTTTCCCCGTTCATGGCGAGCTTCCCCTGCTCCGCGAGATCGACGAGCGCGAAGCCCAGGTCGACGCCCGGCGCGTCCACGCTGTCGTAGACCGCCACCACGCGCAACGAACGCACGGTGTCGCCGACGGCGAGCCCGGTCTGCTCGGCGAGCTCCTTGCCGATGGCGATCTGGCCGGGGCCGAGCCGGCCGAGGCTCCCCGAGAGCACGGTCGGGCGCAGGAGGTCGCCGCTGACGGCGGTCAGCTGGAACGTGCCGTATTCGCCGAGGTCGCCGCTGAACGAGCGGCGCGTCGCGGTGGCGGTCACGCCGGGCACCGCGGCGAGGGTGTCCGCGAGGGCGGCGGGAAGCGGCCTGCTCGACACCGCCGAGGTGACGGTGAAGTCGGCCGCCAGCTGCTCGTCCAGCCCTTGGCTCCGGCCCGCTTCGACGCCGGCCGCCACGGTGGTCGCGAGCGCGACGACGGCGAGGCCGATGGTGAGCGCGGCGGCGCTGGCGGCGGTGCGTTTGGGGTTGCGGTCGGCGTTGAGCGCGGCCAGGTCGGCGGGCTGCCCCGGGACGAGCGAGCCGAGCGCGCGGACGACAGGTCCCGCCACCAGCGGTCCGGCCGCCAGCGTCGTGCCGAGCAGCGCGACCATGGCCACCATGGCGAGAGCGGCACCATCCTCCACTGTGGACTGAAGAGCCGCCACGCCGGAGCCGACGCCCGCGGCGAGGAGGATCATCGCGACGACAGTCCTGAGCCGCCCGGCGCGTTTGGCTTCGGTGGGCGTCCGGAGCGCTTCGATCGGCGCGACCCTGGTCGCGGACCACGCCGGGATGGACGCGGCGAGCGCGGTCACCAGGATCCCGATCGCGAGGGCGGCGGCGACGGTCCGCGTCGTCAACGGGAGGTACACGGTCTCCTGACCCGCGACGGCCTGCAGCACGGCGGCGACACCCAGCCCGCCGAACAACCCGGCCGCGGACGCGATCGCGCCCACCACGGCCGCCTCGATGAGCACACTGCCGAAGATCTGTCGTTTGCCGGCACCGACGCAGCGCAGCAACGCCAGTTCGCGCGATCGCTGGGCCACGAGGATGGTGAAGGAGTTGGTGATCACCATCGCGGCCACCACCATGGCGAGGACGGCGAAGGCGGTGAAGAACTTCGCCAGCCCGGCGGTGTTCGGCGCGGTCTCCCTGATCAGCTGGGCGGCGGCCTCTTTCCCCGTGCTCACCGAGACACCCGGTGTTTTCTTCAGGTCCGCGACGAGCTGGGCCTTGCCCGCTTCGGGTGAGGCGCGAACGACGATCTCGCCGAACGTCGCCTTGGGGGCCAGCTGCCGCAGCGTTTCCGGCGGTACCACCAGCGTCGCCCCGCCCAGCCCCGCGTCGCCCGGGCGGCTGAACGTGCCGACCAGCGTCAGTGTGTGACGGCCTCCTGTTTCGTCCAGCACGGTCACGGGACCGCCCAGCGCGAAGCCTTCGACGCTGTACTTCTCCATGGCGACTTCCCCGGCGGCAGCGGGGAAACGGCCGTCCGCGAGGTCGTACGGGCGCAGTCTTTCGTCGGTGCTCGAAGCGGTCGCGGCGGCGTCTCGCGGACGTCCGTCCGGGCCGAGCACCGGCGAGCCGACGGTGGCCCGGCCCTCGGCGGCGGCGACTCCCGGTACTCGCCGGACCGCCGCCAGCGTCGTGTCGTCGAGGTCGGCACCCCGCTTGGCCCTGATCGAGGCGTCCACGCCGCGAGTCTGGTAGGCGACGGCCTCCCGCAGTCCCGCGCCGACGGCGTCCGTGAGCACGAAGGAACCGGCCACGAAGGTCACGCCCAGGGTGACGGCGACGGCCGACAGCAGCAGCCGCAGCGGCCGGGCCTTGAGCCCGGCGAGCACGGTTCGCAGCATCACGCCCCCAGACCGGTGAGCGCGCCGAGGACGGCGTCGGCGGTCGGCCGGGGGATCCGCGCGGCGATCCGGCCGTCGGCCAGCAGCACCCCGTGGTCGGTGTACGAGGCCGCGACCGGGTCGTGGGTCACCATCACCACCGTCTGGCCGAGTTCGCGGACCGACGTGCGCAGGAAGTCGAGCACCTCGGCGCCGGACCGCGAATCGAGGCTGCCGGTGGGCTCATCGGCGAACACGACGTCCGGCCTGCCGACGAGCGCGCGGGCGCAGGCCACCCGCTGTTGCTGGCCGCCGGAGAGCTCACCCGGTTTGTGCTTCAGACGCTGCCGCAACCCCAGGGTGGCGACGACGGTGTCGAACCACGCCGGATCCGGGCGGCGCCCCGCGAGCCGGAGCCCGAGCAGGATGTTCTCCTCGGCGTTCATGGTCGGCAGCAAGTTGAACGACTGGAAGACGAAGCCGACCCGGTCACGGCGGAGCCTGGTCAACTCGGCGTCGGACAGGCCGGTGATCTCCGTTCGTCCGATGTGGACTCGTCCACTGTCGACGGTGTCGAGCCCGGCGAGGCAGTGCATGAGAGTCGACTTCCCCGAACCCGACGGGCCCATGATCGCGGTGAACCGGCCACGCGGGAAGTCCAGCGACACGCGATCCAGCGCCCGGACCGCCGTGTCGCCCCTGCCGTAGACCTTCGAGACATCGATCGCGCCCGCGGCGGGACTGTCCATTGTGTTCATTCTTCGATCATGGCGAGGAGCACCTGAACGGTTCCTGAAACAACCTGAAGAACGCTTCAGGAACGTCGACGGCGATCTGGGAGGATCGAGTCATGCGCGTGCTCGTGGTGGAAGACGAAATGCGGTTGGCCGAGACCCTCCAATGGGGACTCGAGGCCGACGGTTACGCCGTCGACCTGGCCCACGACGGTCTCGAAGGCCTCGAACTCGCGCAGCTGTACCCGTATCAGGTGATCGTCCTGGACATCATGCTCCCGAAGCTCAACGGCTACCGCGTCTGCGCGGCGCTGCGGGAACGCGGGGTGACCACCCCGATCCTCATGCTGACGGCGAAGAACGGCGAGTACGACGAAGCCGAGGCGCTCGACACCGGCGCCGACGACTACCTGAGCAAGCCGTTCTCGTACGTCGTGCTCACCGCGCGGCTGCGGGCGCTCACCCGGCGGAGCGCGGCGGGCTCGGCGGGCGTGCTGGAGTTCGGCGACCTCGTGCTCGACCCGGCGAAGCGGACCTGTCGTCGCGCTGGGACGCCGGTGTCGTTGACCACCAAGGAGTTCGCCGTCCTCGAATGCCTGCTGCGGCACGGCGGGCAGCTGGTGACGAAACGGGACATCCTCGACCAGGTCTGGGATCTGGCCTACCGGGGCGACCCCAACATCGTCGAGGTCTACGTGAGCGCGCTGCGGCGCAAACTGGACGCGCCGTTCGGACGGCACACCATCGCGACCGTACGCGGCGCCGGCTACCGGCTGGTGACCGAATGACCGGCTGGTGGCCTTCGTCGGTGCGGCGGAGCACCGCGCTTTCGGCGGCGCTGCTCTGCGCGATCGTGTTCACCCTCGGCTGGCTGGGTACCCGCGAGCTGTTGAGCAGGCAGCTCGCAGGCAGCGCCGTGAGCGCGACGCGAGCCCAGCTGGACAGGCTGGCCGACACCTACCGGGCCGGGCAGCCTGAGCCGCCCGACGGTGACGCCCTGTTCGAGGTGGTCGACGATTCCGGGCGGTCGTTCGCCAGCAGCGAGAACCTCCGCCGCTGGGATCCCGCGTGGACGCCGTTGCCGCCCGCGCCCGCCGGGGCGGCCGCGGACTGGACGATCACCACCAAGGCCACGCTGAAACCCGGCGACCATCCACAGTGGCGTGAGTATCGCGAATACACCGTCGTGGGAAAGGTGATCGACAGTGATGGACGGCGGCTCACCGTCTACCTGTTCGTGCTGCCGTGGGAAACGCTCCGGATGCTGGGCACCTTCGACGACACCCTGCGGTTCTTCATCCCGCTCGCGGTGCTGATCACCGCGCTGGCCGCGTGGCTCGCGGCGGGCCGGGCGCTGCGGCCGGTGGAGGCGATCCGCCGGGAACTGGCCGAGGTCAGCGGGAGCAGGCTCGACCGCCGCGTGCCGGTGCCCCCGTCCCGTGACGAGGTCGCCCGGCTGGCCACCACCACGAACGCGACCCTCGACAGGCTTCAGCGGGCCTACGACCAGCAAGAACGGTTCGTCGCCGACGCCAGTCACGAACTGCGCAGCCCGCTCGCGAACCTCCGCACCGGGCTGGAGGTGGCGCTCACCCACGCCGATCGCGCGGATTGGCCCGCCGTCGCCCGGCGGTCGCTGCTCGACATCCAGCGGCTGCAACGCATCACCGCGGATCTGCTCCAGCTGGCCGTCGACCCGGCCGAAGTCCCGGCTCCGGAAGGCGTCGTCGACCTCGCCGACGTGGTGGGGGAGCAGGTCGCCGAACGCGCGCTCGAACCCGGGCCCGCCATAGTGTCCGATGTGGACGGTCCAGCGCCGGTGCCCGGCGAACCCGTCCAGCTGGAACGCCTGCTGCGGAACCTGCTCGACAACGCGGTGCGGCACGCGCGTTCGTCGGTCACCGTGCGGCTGCGGCGGGAGGCGGGGGAGGCGGGGGAGGCGGTCCTCGAAGTGATCGACGACGGCCCCGGCATCCCCGCCGCCGATCGTGAGCGCGTCTTCGACCGTTTCGCCCGGCTCGACGACGCCCGCGCACGGGACGCGGGAGGTACCGGACTCGGTCTCACGCTCGCGCGGGACATCGCCGTCCGGCACGGCGGATCGCTGCGGGCGGCTGATGGCGACCCGGGCGCACGGCTGATCGCAAGGCTACCCCTCAGGGGTATGTGACCCACGATACCCTACGGGGGTAACCGCATGCCCTTGCGATACCCCCCTGGGGTATGTACGTTGAGGTCATGAGCGAAACGACTTACACCGTCACCGGCATGACCTGCGGCCACTGCGCGACTTCGGTCACCGAAGAGGTCGCCAAGATCGACGGCGTCACCGACGTCCGGGTCGATCTGCCCACCGGCGCGGTGACCGTCACCGGTTCCCGTGAACCCGCGGCCGCCGAAGTGCGCGCCGCCGTCGAAGAAGCCGGATACCAGCTGACCGCTTGAGCGGCTCCACGATCGCGGGTGGCACCCGCACTAAGGACTTGCACGATGAACACAGCAGCGAAGCTCTCCGCCTACGGTGTGGTTCTCGCCCTGGTCGCCGGTGGCGGCTGGGCGACCGGCACCGCTGTCGGTCCGCATGCCGGCGCCGCCGGCGTGCCCGGTGGTGAGGACACCGGACACTCGGACACCCACGGCGGCACCGTCGCGGAAGCGGCGCACGGCAAACAGGACCACGAACCCGCCGGGCTCGCGTCGACCAAGGGCGGCTACACCCTCACGCCCACCACCACGACGCTCACCCCCGGGAAGACGGCTCCCTTCACCTTCCGGATCCTCGGCGCCGACGGCGCGCCGGTGACCGCCTACGACGTCGAACACGAAAAGCGGATGCACCTCATCGTCGTCCGCCGCGACACCGCCGGTTTCCAGCACATCCACCCCGAACTCGGCGACGACGGCACCTGGACCGTTCCGCTGGCCGTCGGCGACGCCGGGGTATACCGCGTCTTCGCCGACTTCAAGCCCAGCGGCGGCGAGGCGACGACCTTGAGTGCGGACCTCTTCGCCGGCGGTGACTTCCGGCCCGCCGAGTACCGTCCCTCGCACGTCGCGGAGGTGGACGGCTACCAGGTCCACCTCGACGGGGACCTCAAGCCGGGCGCGTCGTCGAAAGTGACGCTCACCGTCACCAAGAACGGTCGTGCGGTCACCGATCTCCAGCCGTACCTGGGTGCTTACGGGCACTTGGTCGCGCTGCGCGGCGGCGACCTCGCGTACCTGCACGTCCATCCGGACGGTGAACCCGGTGACGGCCGGACCGCGGCCGGTCCCGCGGTCACCTTCTTCGCCGAGGTCCCGACGGACGGCACCTACCGGCTGTTCCTGGACTTCCAGCACGAAGGCAAGGTCCGCACCGCCGAATTCACCGTCGCGACCGGGGAAGGGAGCCACCGATGAGCACCGAAACCGCGCGGGTGGCCGACGCCGAAGTCGAACTCGCGATCACCGGGATGACCTGTGCCTCGTGCGCCATGCGCATCGAGCGGAAGCTGAACAAACTCGACGGGGTCACCGCGACGGTCAACTACGCCACGGAGAAGGCGAAGATCAGCTACCCGGCCGAAATCGAGCCGCGGCTGCTGATCGAACAGGTCGAGGCGGCCGGGTACTCGGCCGCCTTGCCCGCGGTGCAAAAGGAAGAAGCCGTCGCGGAAGAGATCGACCCGATCGCTCCGTTGCGGCAGCGGCTGATCGGTTCCGCGATGCTGTCCGTGCCGGTGATCCTGCTCGCGATGGTGCCCGCGCTCCAGTTCACCTACTGGCAGTGGATCTCGCTGACGCTGGCCGCGCCGGTGCTGGTGTGGGCGGCGTGGCCGTTCCACAAGGCGGCGTGGACGAATCTGCGCCACGGCGCGGCCACGATGGACACGCTGATCTCGATGGGCACGCTCGCCGCGTTCCTGTGGTCGTTGTACGCCTTGCTGTTCGGCACCGCCGGGACGCCGGGGATGACGCACCCCTTCGAACTCACCGTCCAGCGGATGGCGGGTGACGGCAACATCTACCTCGAAGTCGCCGCCGGGGTCACGACGTTCATCCTCGCCGGACGCTACTTCGAAGCCCGGTCCAAGCGGCGGGCGGGCGCGGCGCTGCGTGCTCTGCTCGAACTCGGCGCGAAAGACGTCGCGGTTCTTCGTGACGGCAAGGAAGTGCGCGTCCCGATCGGCGAACTCGCGGTGGGCGAGGAATTCGTGGTGCGGCCGGGAGAGAAGATCGCGACCGACGGCGTGATCACCGAAGGCGCTTCGGCGGTCGACGCGAGCATGCTCACCGGTGAGAGCGTCCCGGTCGAGGTCGTGCCCGGTGACACGGTGGCGGGCGCGACGGTCAACGCGGGCGGCAGGCTCGTCGTCCGCGCGACCCGGGTCGGCGCCGACACACAGCTGGCGCAGATGGCGAAACTCGTCGAGGCGGCCCAGACCGGAAAAGCCCAGGTGCAACGACTCGCGGACCGGGTGTCGGCGGTCTTCGTGCCGATCGTGATCGCACTCGCCGTCGGCACGCTGATGTTCTGGCTCGGCACCGGCGGTTCGGTCGCGGCCGCGTTCACCGCGGCGGTGGCCGTGCTGATCATCGCCTGCCCGTGCGCCCTTGGCCTGGCGACCCCGACCGCGCTGCTCGTGGGCACCGGCCGGGGCGCGCAGCTCGGGATCCTGATCAAGGGCCCGGAAGTGCTGGAATCGACCCGCGCCGTCGACACGGTCGTCCTGGACAAGACCGGCACCGTGACCACGGGCCAGATGTCGCTGGTGGCGGTCCACGTCGCCGTCGGTGTCGACGAGGAGACGACGTTGCGGCTGGCGGGCGCGCTCGAGAACGCGTCGGAGCACCCGATCGCGCAGGCCATCGCCCGCGCGGCCCGGGAACGCACCGGGGAACTACCGGCGGTCGAGGAGTTCACCAGTCTCGAAGGCCTTGGTGTGCAAGGGATCGTCGACGGCTCGGCGGTTCTGGTCGGCCGGAGCGCGTTGCTGGAGCAGTGGAGTCACCATCTGACGGCCGAACTGACGGAAGCCAAGGCGGCGGAAGAGGAACTCGGCCGCACGGCGGTCGTGGTCGGCTGGGACGGCGAGGCGAGAGCGGTCCTGGTGGTCGCGGACACCGTCAAGCCGTCGTCCGCCGAGGCGATCTCCCGGTTGCGTGAACTGGGGCTGACCCCGGTGCTGCTGACCGGCGACAACGAGGCCGTCGCCCGCGCGGTGGCCGCCGAGGTCGGGATCGACACCGTGATCGCCGAGGTGCTGCCGAAGGACAAGGTCGACGTCGTCAAACGGCTCCAGGACGAGGGCAAGGTCGTCGCGATGGTCGGGGACGGCGTCAACGACGCGGCCGCGCTGGCCCAGGCCGACCTCGGCCTGGCGATGGGCACCGGCACCGACGTCGCCATCGAGGCCGGGGACCTGACCCTGGTCCGCGGTGACCTGCGGGCGGCGGTGGACGCGATCCGGCTTTCGCGGCGGACCCTGCGTACCATCAAGGGCAACCTGTTCTGGGCCTTCGCCTACAACGTGGGCGCGCTTCCGCTCGCGGCGGCGGGCCTGCTCAACCCGATGATCGCCGGTGCCGCGATGGCCTTCAGTTCGGTGTTCGTGGTGTTCAACAGCCTGCGCCTGCGCGGGTTCCGGAGTATCACCGCTTGACGAGGGACGCCCGCTGGTCGCCGTGTCGGATTCGACACCGGTTGATCAGCGGGCGTTCTGGGTAACCCGATTGTGCGACTTCAGCAGGGAGGTCGTGCAACGGGGAAGGGTGGCTCCATGATCAGTATCGCGGAGCATCCGGTGCCGGGGACCTGGGTGCTTGACCTGCGAGCCACGACGCCACGGGCGTTGCCGGACATGCGCGCCTGGGTGGTCAGATGCCTGCCGGATCTCGGCGAGGGCCATCGTGACGACGTCCTGCTGGCGGCCACCGAACTGGTCGCCAACGCCTACGTGCACGGGGGTGGCGCACGCCACATTCAGCTGTGGCGAGGTGTGTCACCCTGCGCGATCCGCATCGAAGTCGCGGACGTCAGCGTCGAGCAGCCCCGGGCGCGCTGCTCCCAGATCGAGGACCCGCGCGGACGCGGGTTGCTCGTCGTCGACGGGGTGGCGGTGCAGTGGGGCGTCCGGCGCGAGCGGGTGCGCGGCGGGAAGATCGTCTGGGCGCACATCCGCTGCGACGGCCATTGCCCGGTTGCGGCGCGCGCCCCGAACGACCGCCGAAGGAACTGAACCCTGTCTGAGGACCTCTGTGTCAGATGACGCAGACGGTCCTCCCTTCGTGCTGCCAAAGTGGTCCCCGACCAAGCTTGTGAAGCGAACGGGGAGGGGCCCGAAATGTGGGGGAAGAAGAGCACGATGGTGTTGGCGGTGGCGGCGCTGGGGCTGGCCGTCGCACCGGCGGCTTCGGCGGAGACCGAGCCGTCGCTGAGTGTCTATCCGACCGAGGTGCGGCCCAACGAGATCTTCGGTACGGGTATCGGCGGAGGCTGTGACAACTACTCCGCGGTGACCTCGCCCGGGTTCGCCGGCCCCGTCGAGCTGGTCGCGGTCGGCGGCGACCGGGAAAACCTGTGGGGCAACGGACCTGCCTCCGGAGTACCGGGCACCTACACCGCGACGGCCACGTGTGACGGCAAGACCTTGACCACGCAGTTCACCGTGCTGGATTACGCGCCGCCGTCCTGGGGGCTCGGCCCGCGTGAAGTGGCGCCCGGCGGGGTGATCTCCGGCGGCTCGGACATCATCCGCGGCTGCCCGGGCGGTCCCGAGGGACCGGCGACCTCGCCGGGGTTCGCCGCGCCTCTGCAGTGGACCCGGGGCGGCAACTTCGGCCGGTTCAGCGGTGATACCACTGTCGTCACCACGCCCGGAACCTATACGGCCACCTTGAAGTGCAAGGGGACGCCGATTCCCGGCGAGATCGAGTTCACCGTGGTCGCGCCGTAAGGACGCGTCATCTCTTCGTGCGGCCCTCGATGGCGGCGCGGGCGGCCTCGACCGACTTCCGGACGACCACTTCGGTGGAATAGCCCTGTTTCTTGAAGACCCCGTCGAGGTAGAACGTGCCGTAGCCGTGGGCCTGCGTGAACAGCTGCTCCATCAGTTCGAGCCCGTCCTGCGGCCGGTCGGCGACGGTGAGGCAGAGCATGACGAACTGGTCGGTCAGCCGACGGGTCTGTTCGTGCAGCGCCGCGTGTTCCGGTCCCTGTAGGCCGTCCGAGTAGATGATGTTCATCCCCGCCCGGCGCTCGATCAGGTACTCCGTATAGGCGCCGGCGGCCGCGGCGAGGGCGGCGACGGGCTCGCTCTCGGCCTCGATCGCGTCGTGCACTTTGTCGGCCAGCTGACACGCGACGGCGGCCGCGATCGCGGCCAGCAGGCTCTCCTTGCCCGGGAAGTGCCGGTACGGCGCGCCGGGGCTGACCTTGGCGCGCCTGGCGACCTCGGCGACGGAGAACGCGCCCAACCCCTGCTCGGCGATCAGGTCGAGCGACACCCGCACTAGTTCGGCGCGGAGGTCGCCGTGGTGGTACTTGCCGCCCATGTCGTGGATCACACCGTTCCGGTCGCGGAATATGTAAGAGCCCTCTTACACTAGGTGTAAGTGACCTCTTACATGGTCTCACTGTTTTCACGGAGGGTTTCATGACGACGACCACGCACGCCATCGCCGCGCCGTCCCCGGGCGCCGCACTGTCGCCGACGACCATCGAGCGTCGCGACCTGCGTCCGGACGACGTGCTGATCGACATCGCGTACGCGGGGATCTGCCACAGCGACATCCACCAGGTGAAGGAGGACTGGGGCAGCGCGATCTTCCCGATGGTGCCCGGTCACGAGATCGCCGGCGTCGTCGCCGCGGTCGGCTCCGAGGTGACGAAGTACCAGGTCGGGGACCGGGTCGGGGTGGGCTGCATGGTCGACTCCTGTGGCGAGTGCGAGTACTGCCTCGCGGGCACCGAGCAGTTCTGCCTCAAGGGCAACATCCAGACCTACAACGGCGTCGGCTTCGACGGCGAGAACACCTACGGCGGCTACAGCCGTCAGATCGTCGTGAAGGACGGTTTCGTCTGCCGGATCCCGGAGGGGATCGGCCTCGACATCGCCGCGCCGCTGTTGTGCGCGGGCATCACCACCTACTCCCCGCTGAACCGCTGGGGTGCCGGACCAGGCAAGAAGGTCGCCGTTGTCGGCCTCGGCGGACTCGGTCACATGGCGGTCAAGATCGCGGTCGCCATGGGCGCCGAGGTCACCGTGCTCAGCCAGAGCCTGAAGAAGCAGGAAGACGGCTTGAAACTGGGCGCGAAGGACTACTTCGCGACCGGTGACGCCTCGACGTTCCAGACGTTGCGCGGCCGCTTCGACCTGATCCTCAACACCGTTTCGGCGACGCTGCCGATCGACTCCTACCTCGGCATGCTGCGGGTCGGCGGCGCGATGGTGAACGTCGGCGCGCCCGGCGAACCGCTGTCCTACAACGCCTTCTCGCTGCTCGGCGGGAACAAGGTGCTCGCCGGTTCGATGATCGGCGGTATCGCCGAGACCCAGGAGATGCTCGACTTCTGCGCCGAGCACGGGATCGGCGCGGAGATCGAGACGATCTCGGCCGACCAGGTGAACGTGGCCTACGACCGGGTCGAGAACAGCGACGTGCGCTACCGGTTCGTCATCGACGCGGCGACCATCGGCGCCTGATCTGTCTGTCCCGAGCGCCACGCTTGAGCGCTGAGCGTCGTGAAAGCCGCTTTCGCAACCTTCAACGTTGCGAAAGCGGCTTTCGCACCGCGTTCCCGCGGGAGCCCGACCCCCAGCCTCACATCAGCAGCAGCGGCAGGGTGTTCATCGCGGTGTGCGCGGCGATCGGTGCCCACAGGTTGCGGTAGCGCGACCACAGGTAGCCGGTGAACAGGCCGAAGAACCCTTGGAAGGCAACGATCGCGCCCAGGGTGAGCGGAAGCGACCCCTGGCCGTGCGTCGGCAGGTGCAGCCACGCGAACAGCGCGGCCGACAGCAGGATTCCGGGCCACCGCCCGAAAAGTGCCTCCAGCCGGGTTTGCAGCATGCCGCGGAAGAACACCTCTTCGAGGACGTTCGCGGTGAAGAAGGTCAGAGTCGCGCCCACCGCCAGATACACCGGGTCGGGATAATCCTCCGCGCTGGGGAGCGGCGGCGCGAGCGGCCCCAGGACGGAGAGCCAGCCGAACAGGAGCACCGCCGGGATCGGCGCGAGCCACTGCCAGGCGCGCCGGGGCAGCCAACTGAGCCGGAACGGATCCGGTTCCCCCTGTGGGCGAAGGGTTCGCAGGAGAACCAGCGGCAGCGCCAGGAACACGAGCGGCTTCGCGAGCGCCCAGATGTCGCGGACCAGAGCGTGCTGTCCCGCCTGGGAAACCAGGAACAACGCCAGAGGCCACAGGAAGGCGATCAGTGCCAAGGCCGTCGCCTGCCTGCCCAGCGCGCGCCGGTCGGGCACCTGGGGGAGAAGTCTCGGCGCGTGGAGCGGGATCCCGTGGATCAGCAGGAGCCCGGCCAGCGCGGGAATCAGCGCGCCCGCCAGGGAAAGCTCCTTGGCCGAATCCGCGGACGGCTTGATCGTTTCGTGCCCGGTCGCCAGCAGCAGCGCGGGGGCGGCCACGAAGACCGCGAGCCCGCCGAAGAGGATTCCCCAGGCGGCACCCGTGCGGGTGCCGGTTTTTTCCATCACCGGGAAAGGATCATCGATGCGGCGCGCGTCCGCGTCATCCCTTCGGAGGACCCAGGTCTTCCCTTCTGTACAGCCCTTCCGGCTCTTGTCCTGATTTCCCGGTCTCGCCAGGCTGCTGGTATGAAGCTCCGGAACTCACTGGGCATGAGCGTGTTGTGCGCTGCCGCGATCGCGCTGGGGTCGGCTCCGGCGGCCACTGCCGCGGCCGAGGCGGGTTACACGTGGCTGGACCTGATCACCGGACGGGGTTACAGCGGTACCACCGCCCGCTCGTCCGGGATCGAAGCCGAAGTCCCTCCGCGAGGCCCGTCGCTGGATTGCCGGGATCCGCGGCTCTCCGGATCGGGCTACGCGCTTTCCTGCTCGGGAACGGACTTCCACGTCTTCGTCGACTGTTCGAACGGTGACCGGTACGCCTACGGCCGGGGCGCGGGGGAGTACCGGATCATCTTCACCTGTCCCGGTGGTGCCACGGCGCTGCGTGGCGGCGCCTACGGCGACTGAATCAGGCTGAGACGGAGCGGGGCATCTCGCGGTTGATCTCGCCGAGCCGGGTGGCGACGGTCCGGCAGGGTTCGCAGCCCGTGAGGTGCTCGGCGATCAGATCCGCCCGGCGGCCCGGCACCCCGCCGCGCAGCCACGCGCCCATCCGGCGTCGCGCTTCCTGACAGCACGGCGTGCCCGTCTCGGGGACCTGTGCCTGCAGGAAGGCCTGGCGTAGTCCTTCACGGGCACGCAGCGCCAGGACGGAGGCGCCATTGGGGGACACCCCCAGCAGGGGTGCCACCACCTTCGGCGAGTCGCCTTCGGCCTCGGTCCGCCACAGCACGGTCCGCCAGCGGCCGGGGAGCGCGCAGTAAGCGGTCCACGCCAGCCGGGCGTTCGCGCGGAGGATGAGGAGGTCTTCCGCGTTCACGGCCCCGGTGGCCTCTTCGGTCGCCGGGGTCGTGCCGTACAGCTCGACCCGTTTGTTGTGGTGGCTCCACTTCACCACCAGATTCCGCATGGTGACCGTGAGATAGGGGCGGAGGTTCTCCCGGGGGCCGCCGCCGTCACGGATGACGGTCAGGACACGCACGAAGGCTTCGGCCACGAGGTCATCCCGCTCGGCGGGCTCGGCGACCCAGCCCGCCGCGATCCGGCGGAGCGGTTCGGCGTGCCGCCGGAAGAGCGCTTCGCCGGCGGCGATGTCACCGGCACGGAAGGCGTCGAGCAGCGTGGCGTCCGCTGTGTCCTGCTCGGCGTCTTCCCACATCAACCGCCACCGTAATACGGACGGTGGCGGATCGCGATGACCACGGTGTCATCGGCGTGCAGCACGACGTCGAGCATCTCGGTGGCCAGGACGTCCGGGATCTGGCCGGTGGGCCGTCCGGCGTTGCGCCGGGCGGCCGCGAGCAGTCGTTCTTCTCCTTCCTGGAAGTCTTTGCGGCTCTCGACGAGACCATCGGTGTAGATGACGAGCAGGTCGCCGTCGGCGAGGGTGCGGTGGACGAGGCTTTTGCTGCCGGGGTCGGGGAAACCGACACCCCGCCCCGACGTCGAGGCGGCGAGCAATTCCGTGTCACCGGCGGCGGTGACCAGGACCGGACGGGGATGACTGCCGTTGGCGAAGGTCACATCGCCGGTGGCCGGGTCCAGCCGGGCCAGCAGCACCGTCGCCATCAGTTCGGGTTCGATCGTCGCCAGCGTGCGGGCGGTCCGGCCGATCAGATCGCGGAACGGATGGCCCTCCAGGGCCAGGGTGCGGATCGCGTGGGTGACGGTCAGCGCGTGCCGGGTCGAGGTGACGCCGTGCCCGACCGCGTCGACGAGGGTGATGTGGACGCAGCCGTCGGGCAGCACGAACCAGTCGTAGAGATCCCCGCCTGTCGGCGAATCCTGCTGGCTCGGCGCGTAGTGCACGGCCAGCTCGAAGGGGCCGGCGGGCGGTGGCGGCGGGCGCAGCGCGTCCTCCAGTTCGCGGAAGATCACCGCGTGCGCCTTCCGGAGCTGCTCGTCCCGTTCCTCCAGTTCGACGTACATCGCGAGCACGCCGCTGTTCGTCTCGGCCAGTTCGTGTTTGAGCTCGCGCTGCTCCTTGGCGACCGCGTCGGCGCGGGCGACCAGCGCCAGCATCTCGTCCCTGGTAGCCACCTCGTCGTCGGCCGCGACCGGCACCGGTCGCCCGCCCGCGTCGAGATGCCAGGTCAGGCTCGTGCCGCCGCCCGCCGCGGGAAGCAACGGGAGGGTGTTGCGCCGCTCCTGTCCGACGGGACTGGACGAGTCCAGCGTGACGGACAGCTTGCCGTCGGCCGTGACGGTCGAAAGTTCCGGCGTCGGGTCGTTTTCGGCGAGCAGGGTCACCGCGAGCACGAGCCGCGCTCGTTGGTCGGCCGGGACCCCGGCGGCCGCGCACGCCTCCCGCACGCGGCGGCGTAGCCGGACGGCGTCGGTCACGAAAGTCCCTCTCCCGGTCCGAAGGCGATCAACGCGGCGTCGTCGCGAAGATCGCGGTGACGGTGGGCGAGATCCGCGGCGAAGAGGGCCGTGGCCGGAAGTGGTCCGAGCGCGGCCGAGCCACGCCAGGCGGTGCCGATCCCGTCGGTGTGCAGGACGAGGAGTTCGTGGCCGGTCAAGGGAAGCGTCCGTGCCCGGACGGGCGGCAGGGTGAGGCCGACGACGCCGGGCACGCTCAGCAGCGGCCTGGTCTGCCCCGGCGTCAGCACGAGACCGCTGACGTTGCCGACACCGCAGAATTCGAGCCCGCGTTCGGAAAGCCGGGCGAGCGCGATCGCGGCGCCGCGGGTCTGCCGCAAGGCCCGGTGCATGGCGTTGAGGTGCTCGGGCAGCGCCCGGTCCGGATCGCCGCGGAACACCGCGATCGCGGCTTCCGCGGCGTCGCTCGCTTCGGGACCGTGGCCGAGCCCGTCGACGACGACGGCCGTGCGGACGCCGGGCATCGCCGAGACGGCCACCGCGTCGCCGCACCGCTCTTCGCCCTCGCGGGGGAGCCGGACGTGCGCGAGATCGGCGCCGTGGTGCCCGGGCGCGAGCACTCTGGCGGCCGCGACGGTGCCGACGCCCGGCGCGGACCGGATGCGGAAGTCGGTCGCGAGCCTGCCGACGGCGCCGAGGCCGGTGCCGAGCGTCTCGGTGGTCGTGTGGCCGTCGACGCGCCAATGGGCGAGGTCGTCCATCCCCGGGCCGGTGTCCACGGCGTGGACCTCCACTCCCGGTCCGGCCAGCGAGCGCTGGACGAAGACGGCGCCGCCACCGGCGTGCTTGTCGAGATTGGTCGCCAGTTCCGAGGCGATGACGGCGGTGCGCTCGGCCAAGACTTCGGGAAGACCCGCTTCGGCCGCGACCTCGCGCGCGGCCCGTGTCGCGGCGTAGACCGCGCTGATGTGGTCGATGTGTATCAACCGGGTGAGTGCCGCGTCGACGACGGTCATGGCTTCCAGCGGACGACGGTGACCGTGGTGCCCTCGCCGGGCGTGGTGTCGATGGTGAACTCGTCGACCAGCCGCCGGGTGCCGCCGAGGCCGTGCCCGAGTCCGGCGCCGGTGCTGAACCCGTCGGTCATGGCCAGTTCGACGTCTTCGATGCCGGGGCCTTCGTCGCGGACGGACAGGGCGATCCCCGTCCGTCCCCGGAGATCCCGCACGGTGGCGATGGTCATCGTGCCGCCACCGCCGTGGATGTAGGCGTTGCGCACGAGTTCGCTGGCGGCGGTCACGATCTTCGTCTGGTCGACGATCGAGAAACCGGCCGCGACCGCGTCGGCCCGGACGGCGTGCCGGGCGGTGAGCAGATCCTCTTCGGCGCGCACGGCGTGGGTGCGCGCTTCGGGGGCGGTGAGCTCGTCAGGAAGCACGAGGCGCCTCTTCGGCGGCCTTGGCGGGACGTCTCCATCCCAGGAGTTCCATGGCCTGTTCGGCGTTGAGCGCGGTCTGGACGCCGGTGAGCCCCAGCCCCAGTTCGGACAGCGTGATCGCGACGGCCGGGCGCATCCCGGCGACGATCATCCTGGCGCCGAGAAGCCGTCCGGTGGCGGCCAGTTCCATCAGCACCCGCGCGACGAACGAGTCGACGATCTCCAGCCGCGAGATGTCGAGGATGACGCCGCGGATCCCCTCGTCGGAGATCCGGGCGGTGAGCTCGCCGGTGAACTGGAGCGCGGTGGCGTCGTCGAGATCGCTGAGCAGCCCGCCGATCAGGATGTCCCCGAGCCGCAGGATCGGCAGTCCCGCGCGCGGGTTCACCCGGTCACCGCGCCGCGCCGGGTGTGGTCGTCGATCAGCCGCATCGCCGTGGCCAGCGCGTCGGCGAGCGAACCGCGGGTCTCGATGTGCGACAGGTCGATGCCGAGCTGGGTGACGGTCTGCGCGATCGACGGCCGGATACCGCTGATCAGGCATTCCGCGCCCATGAGCCGGACCGCGCTGACCGTCTGCAGGAGATGCTGCGCCACCGCGGTGTCCACTGTGGACACGCCGGTGATGTCGATGATCGCCACCCTGGCCTCGTGGGCCTGGATCGCCTCCAGGAGGCTGTTCATCACCACCTGCGTGCGGGCGCTGTCGAGAGTGCCGATCAGGGGAACGGCCAGCACCTGCCGCCACAGCCGCACCACCGGCGTGGACAGCTCCAGCATCTGCTGGTGCTGCCGCCGGATGATCTCTTCCCTGCCTTCGACGTACACCGAGAACGTCAGCAGGCTCGCGGCGTCGAGGAACCCGTTGACCTGCAAGGAAGCCTGGTAGCGGATCTCGGGGTCTTCGGTCAGCTCTTCGAGGGCGGCGAGAGTGGTCCGCTTGAGGCCGAGGATCGCCATCGCGGTGGAGGTCGGCGCCGCGCCGGCGCGGGCCCGCCGCTCGGACAGCCCCCGCAACGCGGCACGGACGGCCTCGTCGCGGTCGACGATCCGTTCCAGGCGAAGCTCGGTACCGAGGGCCCCGCGGAGCGCGCCGAGCAGTTCCTTGGCCTCGCGCCGCAGCTCCTGCTCGCCGGTCCAGGCGGGCGAGTCGGTCAGCTGCCGGCGGACCCAGTCGTCGACCAGGTCGTCCTGACCGGCGTCGAAGATCCGCGAAAGCAGGTCCCGGACGGCGGAGTCGTCGGTCGCCTGCACCCACACCTCCAGAGATCACTGTTGTCATATGACAACAGTGACCCTACTCCAGTGGTGACGCGGACACCGTGCGGGCGTCAGAACTCCGCGGCGGCCTCGCGGAACTCGCGGAGTCCGGCGGCGAGCGCGGCCTTGGCCTCGGGGCTGAGCTTCTCGAGCACCGACTCCAGGCTTTCGCGGCGGCGTGCCCGCAGGTCACGCAGGTAGGCGCGGCCCCGGTCGCTGAGCCGCAGGGTGAGTTCGCGGCGGCTGTGCGTGCCGGGCAGCCTGTCGACGAAGCCGACGGCCTCCAGCCGATCGCACAGGCGGCTGACCAGCGGTGGGGTCGAACCCAGCAGCTCGGCGAGCGCGCGCAGGTTCAGGCCGTCGTGGTGGTCGAGCGCCACGACGGCGCGTACTTGGGACGTCGACAGCGGACGCGGTGACGCCTCACGGGCGCGTTCGAACATGATCTCGAGCAGCTCGGCCGTCTCGGTCACCACCGCCGCCACGGTTTCGGCGCCGGGGGGCTCAGCGGACCGATTCACGACACCCACTCTCGCATCCTTATGCTGAACTGTCAGCTCAGCTGGTCGCGGTACGCCCATCGGCCGGCCCGCGCGGCCCGGTGCGGGAGGCGAAAAAAGGTGGACAGATCCTTGGCTGTCGAGCGGATCCTGAGAGGCGTCCAGCCGCACGATCTGCTCGACGGGTTGCGTTCGGCGTTGCGGGAGCACTTCGACGCCGTGGCCGTCGAACTGCTGATGGCCGACTACAGCCTCGCCGAACTGCGCCGGGTGACCGTGCTGCCCTACACCACCGACCCGTTGCCGGTGGCGGACACGACGGCGGGCGAAGCCTTCACCACGCAGTGCGCGATGTTCGAGACCGTCGAGGACGGCGTCCGCGCCCACCTTCCGGTCTCCGTGCGCGGAGACCGGCTCGGCGTCCTCGTCGTCACGCTCCCCGAAGACCAGGAACCGCCCGTGTGGGCGGAACTCGGCCGGTTCGCCGAGGCGCTCGCGCACGAGGTCTTCGTCGCCGACCGCGACACCGACCTCTACGTGCAGGCGCGCCGGTCGTCCCGGCTCACCCTCGCGGCCGAGATGCAGTGGCAGCTGCTCCCCGGCCGCGCGTGCGCGCGCCCCGAATTCGCCCTCGGCGGGCAGCTCGAACCCGCGTACGCCATCTACGGCGACTGCTTCGACTGGTCGGCCTCGGCGCGAAAGCTGTCGGTCACGCTGGTCAACGGCATGGGGGACGGGACGAGCGCGGCGCTGCTGACCAACCTCGCCGTCAACGCGCTCCGCAACGCGCGGCGGGCCGGGATCCCGCTCGACGCCCAGGCCGAACTCGCCGACCAGGCCCTTTACGCCCAGTACCGGGGCCAAGAGCACGTCGCGACCCTGCTGCTGGAGTTCGACCTCGCGACCGGCGCGATCGACGCCGTCGACGCCGGATCACCCCGGCTGTGGCGATTCCGCGACGGCAAGGCCGAACGGGTCGCCTTCGACGAGCAACTGCCACTCGGCACCTTCGAAGACACCTCGTACACCATCGAACGCCTGCAAGCGGTGCCCGGCGACCGCTACGTGTTCGTGAGCGACGGCGTCTACGACGTGGCGGGCCCGCACGGCGAGCTCTACGGCGACCGCGAACTCACCGAGGCCATCGTCGCGACCGCGGACCTGCCCGCCGCCCACGTGCCGAGGGCGGTCCTCGCCGAACTGGGCGAGCACCGCGGCGGCGGGCCGGCCGCGGACGACGCCATGGTCGTCTGCCTCGACTGGTTCGGCCCGAATCCCGGCGCGGACCTCGCGGTGACCGCCGGATCCTGACCGGCCGCGTTCAGGATGTGGGAGCGGGAATGAAAGCCCGCCCGCCGATGTCGCAGCCGTCATGGTCACCCCTCCCGACGATCCGGTCTGGTCATCTCTGACCGGGCCGCACGCCCGCTTCGCCGAACGTTTCGGCCAGGTCCTGCGCTACCAGGTCGACGTCGCCCCCTTCTTCGCGCTTCCACCCGAACCGGACGACGGCGTCTGGGCCGACGTCGCCGCGCTGGCCGGTCCGGGCGCGACGGTCACCATCCACAACTCGCTGCCCCTCCCGGAGGGGTGGGAGGTCCTCGGCAGGATCGCCGGGGTCCGGCTGGTCGACGTCGCGCTCGAAGCCGCCGAAGATCCCGAGGCCGTCCTTCTGGGCCCGGACGACGTCCCGGAGATGCTGGACCTCGTCGAGCGGACCAAACCCGGCCCGTTCCGGAAGCGGACCGTCGAACTGGGGACGTACCTGGGGATCCGGCGCGGCGGCGCGCTGATCGCGATGGCGGGCGAGCGGATGCACCCACCGGGCTGGACCGAGATCAGCGCCGTCTGCACCGACCCGGCGTATCGCGGCCAGGGCCTGGCGACCCGGCTCATCCGCGCGGTGGCGGCGGGAATCCGGGCCCGCGGCGAGCGGCCGATGATGCACGCGGCGGCCACGAACACCTCGGCCATCCGCCTGTACCAGTCGATCGGGTTCGAACTGGTGCCGCGGCCGGACTTCGTCTCGGTCCGTGTCCCCGAGACTTCCGCTGTCACCGGCCCAGTGCGCGATACCGGTTCGCTGCCAGCGGGAGAAAGAGTGCCGTGAGCACGGCCGGCCAAAGCAGGGCGAGCGCGACGGAATGCGTGCTCGCCCAGTCGGCCGCGCCCCAGGTCGGGTTGCCGAACAGGTCCCGGATCGCGGTCGCGGTGGCGGACAAGGGATTCCAGGCGCCGATCGCGCCGAGCCAGCCCGGCATGGTCGACGGCGAAACGAACGCGCTCGAAAGGAACCCGACGGGCCAGACCAGGATCTGCACGGCGACGGCCGACTCCGGCGTCTTGAGCAGCAAGCCGAGGTAGATCCCCACCCAGGTGAAGGCGAACCGCAGCCACAGCAGCAAGCCGAACGCGGCCAGCGACGGCAGAAGACCGCGTTCCGGTGTCCAGCCCACCAGCAGCCCGGTCGCCACCATGACCGCGAGACCGACGACGGCGTTGAGCAGATCGGCCACGCCGCGCCCGGCGAGGATCGCCGTCGTGGAGACCGGCATCGCGCGGATCCGCTCGGTGACGCCCTTCGCGGTGTCCGTGGTGACGGCCACGACCATCGCCTCCAGGCCGAACAGCATCGTCATCGCGAGCATGCCGGGGATCAGGAAGTCCAGGTAGTCCCCGTCGGGAACGGCCATCGCGCCGCCGAAGAGGTAGCCGAACATCAGCACCATCAGGACGGGGAAGAGGAAGCCGACCAGGATCGAGCCGGGCCGTTGCCGCCAGTGCAGCAGGATGCGGCCGGCGAGGGCGGTGGTGTCCGTGATCGCGGTCATACGGGCTCTCCTGTGGTCGCGGTGTGTCCGGTGAGGTGCAGGAACACCTCGTCGAGGGTGGGTTTGCGGGTGATGGTCTCGACGCGGTCCGGTCCGACCTTCGCCTTGAGCTCGTCCGGCGTGCCCGCCGCGACGACGCGGCCGGCGTCGATGACGGCGATCCGATCGGCCAGCTGGTCCGCCTCCTCCAGGTACTGCGTGGTCAGCAGCACCGTGGTGCCCGAGCCGACCAGGTCCCTGATCGACGACCAGACCTCGATGCGGGCCCGGGGGTCGAGTCCGGTGGTCGGTTCGTCGAGGAACAGCACGGGTGGCGAGAGGATCAGGCTGGTCGCCAGGTCCAGCCGTCGTCGCATCCCGCCGGAGTACGCCGCGACGGGTTTCCCGGCCGCCTCGGTGAGATCGAACTGTTCGAGGAGTTCGTCCGCCCGGCGTTTCGCCGCCGCGCTCTTCAGGTGGTAGAGCCTGGCGAACAGCACGAGGTTCTGGCGGCCGGTGAGGATCTCGTCCACCGACGCGTTCTGCCCGACCAGGCCGATCCGGTAGCGCACCGATCGGGGGTCGGCGACCACGTCGTGCCCCGCGACGCGGGCCGTTCCGCTGTCCGGGCGCAGCAGGGTGCTCAGGATCCGTACCGCCGTGGTCTTCCCCGCGCCGTTCGGGCCGAGCAGGCCGCAGACCGTGCCCGCCGGGACGGTGAGCTCGAACCCGTCCAACGCCACCTTGTCCCGGTACCGCTTGCGCAGGTCGACGGCTTCCAGCGCCGCTTCTTCGTATGGCATACGAAGTAAGGTAGCACAGACTTCGTACGGGGTACGGAGTAAGTCGCCTATGATGGCGCCATGACCCGGACCGAGAACAACGGCGGCGGCGATCCCGCGCGGACGATCGCCACCCTGTGGGGCACCCGGCAATTGCCGCGCCGCGGGCCGAAACACACGCTGACCAGCGAACAGGTGATCGCCGCCGCCGTCGAACTCGCCGACGGCGACCAAGATCTCGCCACCCTGTCCATGCGCCGGGTCGCCGAGTCGCTGGGTGTCGGCACGATGTCGCTGTACACCTACGTCGCGTCCCGCGAGGAGCTCCTCGAAGCGATGCTCGACCGGGTCTACGGCGAGGCGGTCCGGGAACTGGGCGAACCCGGCGATCGCGACTGGGTGGAGGGGCTGCGCGAGGTCGCGCGGGCGAACTGGGACCTCTGCCTGCGGCATCCGTGGGTGCTGCAGGTGTTCACCGGCCGTCCGCCGCTCGGGCCCCGGTCGATCGCGAAGTACGAACGCGAACTCGCCGTCGTCGAGGGCCTCGGCCTCACCGACGTCGAGATGGATTCGGTGATCACGCTGGTGCGCGACCACGTCCAGGGGACCGCGCGCCGCCGGATCGAGGCCGACCGCGCGGTCCGCCGCACCGGGATGGACGACGCGCAGTGGTGGGCGAAGGCGGGTCCGGCGCTCGCGGAGGTCTTCGAGCCCGAAAGTTTCCCGCTCGCCGCGCGCGTCGGACAGTCGGCCGGGGAGGCGCACAACGGCGCGCACGATCCCGAGCACGCCTATGCGTTCGGGCTCGCCCGGCTGCTCGACGGCGTGATCACTCTTGTGAAGACACGCTAACGAGGGATTTCAGAAACTCGCGATGGACTGAACAGCGTGGCCGGGCCAGACTTCGCGCCATGAAGGCATTGGTCAAAGCCGACCGAGCACCCGGGCTGGAACTCACCGACGTTCCGGACCCCGCGGTCGGCCCCGGCGACGTCGCCGTCCGCGTGCTGCGCGCCGGGATCTGCGGCACGGATCTGCACATCGACTCCTGGGACGACTGGGCGGCGCGCACCATCGCCGCGCCGCTGGTCGTCGGGCACGAGTTCGTCGGCGAGGTGGTCGAGATCGGCCGGTCGGTGACGACGGTCAAGGTGGGCGACCTGGTCAGCGGCGAGGGGCATCTGGTCTGCGGGAGCTGCCGCAACTGCAAGGCCGGGCGGCGTCACCTGTGCGCCCGGACCAAGGGCCTCGGCGTGCACACCGACGGCGCGTTCGCGCAGTACGCCGTCCTGCCCGAGCAGAACGCCTGGGTGCACCGCACCAAGGTCGACCTCGACATCGCCGCGATCTTCGACCCGCTGGGCAACGCCGTGCACACCGCGCTGTCGTTCCCCGTCATCGGGGAGGACGTGCTGGTCACCGGCGCCGGCCCGATCGGCATCATGGCCGCCGCGATCGCCCGCCACGCCGGCGCGCGCAACGTCGTCGTCACCGACGTCAGCGAGCACCGCCTGGAACTGGCCCGCAAGGTCGGCGTCGACCTCGCGCTCGACGTCTCTTCCTCGACCATCGCCGACGCGCAGGAACGGCTCGGCATGGCCGAGGGCTTCGACGTCGGCATGGAGATGAGCGGACGGCCCGAGGCGCTGCGCGACATGATCTCGAACATGTCGCACGGCGGCCGGATCGCGCTGCTCGGCCTGCCCGCGTCCGACGTGTCGGTCGACATCGCGTCCGTGGTCCTGAAGATGATCCAGCTCAAGGGCATCTACGGGCGTGAGATGTTCGAGACGTGGTACTCGATGTCCGTGCTGTTGCAGGCCGGGCTGGACATCTCGCCGGTGATCACCCACCGGTTCGGCTACACCGAGTACGAGAAGGCGTTCGCGACGGCCAGGGAAGGTCGTTGCGGCAAGGTCATCCTGGATTGGACGGAGAACTGATGTACGGCGCGATGCGCGACGACCTCAAGGCCGGGCTCGCCGAGATCCGGGAAGCCGGGCTGTACAAGGGCGAGCGGGTGATCCAGGGGCCGCAGCGGGCTTCGGTCAGTGTCGCCGGCGGCGACGTCCTCAACTTCTGTGCCAACAACTACCTCGGCCTCGCCGACCATCCCGAGCTGATCAAGGCCGCGCAAGAGGCGCTGGACCGCTGGGGCTTCGGGATGGCGTCGGTGCGGTTCATCTGCGGGACCCAGCAGCCGCACAAGGAACTCGAGGCGAAGCTCTCGGAGTTCCTCGGCACCGAGGACACGATCCTCTACAGCTCGTGCTTCGACGCCAACGCCGGGCTCTTCGAGACGCTGCTGACCGACCAGGACGTCATCATCTCCGACGAGCTCAACCACGCTTCGATCATCGACGGCGTCCGGCTGTGCAAGGCGAAGCGGATGCGCTACCGCAACCGCGACGTCGCGGACCTGGAGGCCCGGCTGAAGGAGGCGTCCGGCGCGCGTTACCGGATGATCGCCACCGACGGCGTGTTCTCGATGGACGGCTACCTCGCGCCGCTCGACGAGATCTGCGAGCTGGCCGAGCGGTACGACGCGCTGGTGATGGTGGACGACTCGCACGCCGTCGGCTTCACCGGTCCGACCGGTCGCGGCACGCCGGAGCTGTTCGGCGTGCAGGACAAGGTCGACGTCCTCACCGGCACCCTCGGCAAGGCCCTCGGCGGGGCGAGCGGCGGGTACACCTCGGGCCGCGCGGAGATCGTCGAGATGCTGCGGCAGCGTTCGCGGCCGTACCTGTTCTCGAACTCGCTCGCGCCGTCGATCACCGCGGCCGCGCTCGCCACGCTGGAACTGCTGGGCTCTTCGAGCGAGCTGTTGACCAAGCTGCGCGCCAACACCGAGCTCTTCCGCCGTCGGATGACCGAAGCGGGCTTCGACCTGCTGCCCGGCGAGCACCCGATCATCCCGGTGATGATCGGCGACGCCGCCAAGGCGGGCAAGATGGCGGATCTGCTGCTCGACCAGGGCATCTACGTGGTCGGGTTCTCGTATCCGGTGGTGCCGCACGGCAAGGCCCGGATCCGGACCCAGATGTCGGCCGCGCATTCCGCCGACGACGTCAACCGGGCCGTCGACGCGTTCGTGACAGCAAGGTCCATGATGGACGAATGATCGATCCGCGACGGCTGCGCGTGCTGCGCGCCCTCGCCGACCACGGCACCGTGACGGCGGCGGGACAGGCGCTGCACCTGACGCCGTCCGCGGTGTCCCAGCAGCTGGCCGCGCTCGAAGCCGAGTGCGGCCAGCAGCTGCTTCGCCGGTGGGGACGCCGGGTCTCCCTGACCGCCGCCGGTGAGCTGATGGTGGTGCACGCCAACGCCGTCGCCGCGGAACTCGAACGGGCGCACGCCACCTTGGCCGCGCTCGATTCGGGGGTGCGGGGCATGGTGCGGCTGGCGAGTTTCGCCTCCGCGATCACCCTGGTCGTCGCGCCCGCGATCGCCTCGCTGCGGTCCGGTTCGCCCGGGGTCACCATGCAGGTACAGGACGTCGAGGGGCACGCGAGCATCCCGCTGTTGCTCGACGGCGAGGTCGATCTGGCGATCACCGAGGAGTACCGGCTCTCGCCACGGACGGATGAAAGCAGGCTCACCCGGTTCCCGCTGTACGTGGAGCCGTTCGACGTCGTGCTGCCCACCGCGCACCGGCTCGCGGAAGCGTCCGAAGTGGACATCGACGAACTCGCGGACGACGACTGGATCGCCCCGAAACCCGGGAATCCCTGCCGTGACGTGTTGATGATCGTCTGCGCCAATCCGGGGATCCGGCACGTCTCCGACGATTTCCACGCGATCACCACCCTGGTCGCGGCGGGAGAGGGCGTGGCCTTGGTGCCGCGCAACGCTTTCACCGCTGTTCCCGGCTCGGTCGCCATCCCCTTGCGCGGTGAGCCGCCGCTGCGCCGCGTGTTCGCCGCCGTCCGGCGGGGGAGCGCGGATCACCCGCTGCTCAAGACCGTCCTCGCCGCGCTGCTGGACGCGGCGCCGGGTCATGCGAATGCGGAGCGGGGGAGTCCCACTTAAGATCTTCCTCACCTGCCGCCGAACGAAAGACAGGGTCCGGATGCTCCAGATCGATGGCCTCACCTGGACCCTGACGATCGGGCTGGTGCTCGGGCTCCTGGCCCTCGACCTCATCCTCGCGGCGGTGCGGCCGCACAAGGTCGGTTTCGGCGAAGCGGTCGCCTGGTCGATCGGCTACATCCTGGTCGCGGTGGCGTTCGGCGTCTGGCTGACCCTGGCGCACGGCGGCGACTTCGGGCAGCAGTACTTCGCGGGATACATCGTCGAGAAGAGCCTGTCGGTCGACAACCTCTTCGTCTTCGTGATCATCATGAGCACCTTCGCGGTGCCAGAGGAACATCAGCACAAGGTGCTCACGTTCGGCATCGTGGTCGCGCTGATCATGCGTGCGATCTTCATCGCGCTCGGCGCCACGCTGCTTTCGTTGTTCTCCTTCATGTTCCTGTTGTTCGGATTGCTGCTGATCTACACCGGCATCCAGTTGTTCCGGCACCGGGACGAGGATCCGGACGTCGAGAACAACGTCGTGGTGCGGACCGCTCGCCGTCTCCTGCCGCTTTCGCAGGATTACGACGGCGGGAAGCTGTTCACCCGGCTCGACGGCAAGCGGGTGGGCACGCCGCTGGTGGTGGTGCTGCTCGCGATCGGCGGGATCGACCTGCTGTTCGCGCTGGACTCGATCCCCGCCGTCTTCGGTGTCACCGACGAGCCGTACATCGTCTTCGCCGCCAACGCCTTCGCCCTGCTGGGCCTGCGCGCGCTGTACTTCCTCGTGAAGGGCCTGCTCGACCGGCTGGTGTACCTGTCGGCCGGGCTCGCGGTGATCCTCGGGTTCATCGGGATCAAGCTGATCCTGCACTGGGCCCACGTGGACATCGACGAGAGCGTTCCGGAGATCTCGACGCCGGTCAGCCTCGCGGTGATCATCGGCATCCTCGTCGTGGTGACCGTGGCCAGCCTGCTCAAGACCCGGAACGACCCCTCCGCCAAGGCGCATCCGGGCTCGCTGCGCGGCTCTCGTCCGTCCGAAGAGGACTAGCGCCAGCCGTGGGTGAGGAGGTCGAAGATCTCCTCGACGGCCTTCTCGGGGTCTTCCCGGCCGCGAGTGAGCGCCGGGATGTCCAGGACGAATCGCGCCAGCGCCCGGGACGCCGTGTCTTCGGGGGCCTTGCCCGCGTCTTCGGCGATGGCCTCGCCGAGAGCCGCGGCGTGCCGGGTCCACATGCGTTCGCCGTACTCCTGGAGCGCGGGGGTGCCACTCACCAGCGCGGTGAACTCGGGGTACTGGGGGTGGGCCGTGAGCGGGAGCCACGTCGCGAGCACGTACTCGCGTAGGGCCTCGACGACGGACTGGCCTGCTTCCCGCTCTCGTACGGCGGCGATCAGGTTCGCTTCACGGTCTTCGGACTCGTCGAAGACCAGGGCTTCCTTGCCGGGGAAGTGCTTGAACAGCGTCGTGGTCGACACGTCCGCCGCCTCGGCGATGTCGCGGATGCTCACCTGGTCGTAGCCCCGCTCCAGGAACAGTTCCAGGGCGGCGTCCGCCAGTGCCTGGCGAGTGGCCGCCTTCTTGCGCTCACGCCGTCCCGGTGTCTCCATGAGCGCAGTCTACCTCATGGGTTGTCACGCTCACTAAGTTGACTCATTGCACTTTTTAACTCGTTCTGCTTTTCTGGTCGCATGACGATCAGCATCATCGGAGCGGGCCCCGGCGGCCTGACCTGCGCCCGCATCCTGCAAAAGCACGGCATCCCCGTGACGGTCTACGACCGCGACCCGCACCCTCGGGCCCGGAACCAGGGCGGCACGCTCGACCTGCACGCGGACGACGGGCAGGTGGCCCTGCGCGAAGCGGGCCTGCTCGACGAGTTCTTCGCGCTCGCCCGCCCGGAGGGGCAGGAGATGCGCAAGCTGGATCCCGCCGGCGTGCTTTTGGAGCACCATGTCCCGGCCGAAGGGGAGCTGTTCAAACCGGAGATCGACCGAGGCCAGCTGCGGGGTCTGCTGCTGGACTCGCTGGAGCCGGGCACCGTGCGATGGGGTTCTGTTCTGGAGAAGGTCGAGCTTCCGGGGCGCTTGCGGTTCGCCGACGGGACGACCGTCGAGACGGATCTGGCCATCGGTGCCGACGGCGCGTGGTCGCGGGTCCGGCCGGCGGTGTCGGCGGCGGTGCCCGAGTACTCCGGGATCACCTTCCTGGAGGCCTGGTTCGACGACGTCGAGAACGCGCATCCCGAACTCGCCGCGCTCGTCGGTCATGGCAGTGCGATGGCGGCCGACGGTGAGCGTTGCCTTTTCGCCCAGCGCAACAGTGGCGACCACATCAGGGTCTATGTGATTCAGAGTCTGCCCGCGGACTGGGCCGATTCCCTTGGTGCTGCGGAGATTCGCGCCCGGCTGCTCGACTCGTTCTCCGAGTGGTCGCCTTCGATGACGCGGATGATCACCGACAACGACGGGCCCTATGTGGACCGTCCACTGTACGTGCTTCCGGTTCCGCATACGTGGGCGCACACGCCGTCGGTGACCCTGCTGGGCGACGCCGCCCATCTGATGCCGCCACTCGGGGTCGGTGTCAATCTGGCCATGGTCGACGCTTGCGAGCTCGCTCTCGCGCTGGCCGGTTCCGGGAGTATCGGTGAAGCTGTCGAGGTTTATGAGAAAACCATGCTCCCCCGGTCGGAGAAATACGCGCGGCGGCTAGAGAACGGTGCTCAGGGGTTGCTTGAGATCGATTAGTCATGCTGTACAAGGGAAACACTGTCGGCTTCGAAAACTGTCGGTGGTCGGTTGTACGTTCTGAGTGTGGACACACTCAACGCCACTGTGGCGCTACTCAAGGAAATCGCCGATCCGGAAGTCTTGAAGGAGGTCAATGCTTCGCTGGATACGTTGGGGGACGAGGATGCCGTGGCCGCCGCGGTGGCGGCGTCGGAGGGGATCGCACGGTTGGAGGCCGTTCGGTTCCGCGCTTTGGGGCAGTTGAGCCGTCATCGTGGTGGAGCGTCGAGCGTGGCGCAGGAGGTCGCTCTCGCGTTGTACATTGTGGACGGACACGCTGCCGGCCTGGTCTCCACCGCCCAAGCGCTGACCACTCGCCTGCCTCGCACGCTGGGGTTGCTGGACCAGGGGAAGGTAGGCGGTTACGGGGCGATGAAAGTCGCGACAGCCACCGCCTGGCTGTCGGACGAGGACGCCCGCGCGGTGGACGCGGTGCTGGAGGACAGGTTACCGGACCGGAACTCCGACCAGATCCGGAAAGCGGCGAACCATGCGGCGATGATGGCCGACCGCGACGGCGCCTCTCGTCGTGTCGAGCGGCACCGTGCCGGGCGTCGTCTGATGGTGCGGCAGGGTGAGAGCGGGGTGGCGTCGATCGAGGTCGAGGATGGGCCGGTGGAGAAGGTGGCTGCCGCGTATACGCGGATCGATCGGGAGGCCCGGGCGTTACGGGCCGGTGGTGAGACGCGCACTCTGGATCAGTTGCGTGCCGATGTGGCGTTGGATCTGTTGCTGGGCGGGCAGGGCGGTCGGGGTGAGCGGGCGGAGGTGTTTCTCTATCTGGATTTGGCAACGTATCTCGGTCTGAATGAGGATCCGGCGGAGTTGGCGGGGCATGGTGATATTCCGGCGTCGCTGGCGCGGGAGATCGCTTCCGGGGCGGATACGGTGTTGCGGCGGATCATCACCGATCCGTTGTCTGGGCAGGTGCTGGATCTGGGCCGGGAGCGGTACCGGCCCACCGCCGGGCTCGGCGAGTTCGTGCGGGTGCGGGACCGGGAATGCCGAAGACCCGGTTGCCACCGTGTCGCGCAGGCCTGCGATCTCGACCATTCCGTGCCCTGGCAGTTCGGTGGTCACACCAGTGCCGCCGACCTCGCCGCGCTGTGCCGCCGTGATCACCGGCTGAAGGACGAACCCGGCTGGATCTATCACCTCGCACCCGACGGCACGTTGACCGTCACCACCCCGACCGGGCAGCGCCACACCAGCGAACCACCACCCCTGCACGAACCCCGCCCGACAGTGTCCCCGGACGACGAACCACCACCGTTCTGAGCCCGTCGCCGAAAAACGACCACGGAGACGCGGCTTCGCCCACGCCTCACGCCTACCAAGCCACAGGGGCCCACCCGCCTCCGTCGCCGAAAAACGGCCACGCCGCCTCCAGCGGAGCGGGCCTCCACCGGAAAACCCTAGCCGGGCAAAGAGACTTCTGCCTGCGTCCCTCGCTGTGCCGTCGCGGTCATCGGCTCAAGGACGAACCTGGCTGGGTCGGCCGCCTCGCAGCCGGTGGCACGTTGACCGTCACCACCCCTGTACGCACACCGCCCGACAGTGTCCCCGGACGACGAACCGTCACCGTCCTGAGCTCGTTGCCGAAAATCGGCCGCGGAGACGCGGCTTCGTCTACGCCTTACGAGCACCAAGCCACGGCGGCCCACCCGCCTTCGTCGCCGAAAGTTGACCACGCCGCCTTCATTCGAGCTGGCCTCCACAGGAAACCTTCGCCGGGCAAGATGACTCCTGCCTGCGTCCCTCGTCGTGCCGTCGCGGTCATCGGCTCAAGGACGAACCTGGCTGGATCTACCACCTCGCACCCGGTGGCACGTTGACCGTCACCAGACCCTGCACGAACGCCGCCCGACAACGCCCCCGGACGACGAACCACCACCGTTCTGAGCCCGTCGCCGAAAATCGGCTACGCCGCCTCCAGCGGAGGAGGCCTCCACCGGAAAACCCTAGCCGGGCAAAGAGACTTCTGCCTGCGTCCCTCGCTGTGCCGTCGTGGTCGTCGGCTCAAGGATGAACCTGGCTGGGTCGGCCGCCTCGCACCCGGTGGCACGTTGACGGTCACCACCCCTGCACGAACCCAGCCCGACAACGTCCCCGGACGACGAACCGCCGCCGTTCTGACCCTGTTGCCGAGAAACGGCCGCGGAGGCGCGGCTTCGTCTATGCCTCACGTGCATCAAGACGCAGCGACCCACCCGCCTCCGTCGCCGAAAAACGGCCACACCGCCTCCAACGGAGCAGGCCTCCACAGGAGAACCCCTCCACAGGAGAACCCCTCCACAGGAGAACCCCTCCACAGGAGAACCCCTCCACAGGAGAACCCCTCCACAGGAGAACCTCTCCGGGCGAGCCCCCACCTGCCGTGACCATCGGCTCAAGGCCGGACCTGGCTGGATCGGCCACCTCGCAGCCGGTGGCACGTTGACCATCACCATCCCGCACACGCCCACGGTGCAGCACCTCGTCGCCGTGAAGCCGTTGCCGAAGAACGGCCACGCCATCTCTCTCCATACGCGACGCCGCGCCGATCCGCTTGGCTCGCCCCCGTGACGTCCTGCCGCCATACTCCGTAACAAGACATACAATCGCGCGCCCAATCACGGCCGCGGCGGCATAGCATCGGCAAGTGATCAAGCTCGACCTCGCCCAGTTCGTCGCGGCCGTCCATACCTACGCGCCGAAGTGGGAAGCCACCTCGATTCGATGGCAACTCACTCTCGGCTCTGAATACGAGAAGAGAGCGGCCTGGGTTGTTTGCGAGACCGGCGACATGGTGGGCTGGTTCGTCATCTGGACCAGCGGCGAAGCCGAACTCGAGATCGGAAACTTGCGTTCATTACGACCTTGCCGGCCCCGAAGAACTCACCGTCCGCCTGGACGATCTCACCCGCAAGCTGACCGAGCAGACCTGACCACTCTCGCCGTTTGACAGCAACCGCATGGACACCTTCCGCGCAACGGCCCAGCCGTGAACCTGTCGCCGAAAATCGACCACGGCTTCGTAGGCGCAGGTTTCGCAAGGAGATCCTGGCTCGGCCATGAGGCGGCCCCGGCCGTCGAACCGCCTCCGTTCAGGGCCGTTGTCGAAAATCGGCCACGTGAGCACAAATCCGCTCGCCTCTCCAACGGGACCCCGCCCCGCACCGACCCAAACGCGAACTTGTCGCCGAAAATCGACCACGGCCCAACCCCGAAGAGCCTCACCCCGCAACAGAATCACGAGCAGGTGAAGCGGAAACCTCCAGGGAGGAGTCCCGCGAAGGTTCCCGCACCACCAAAGTCGCCACGAAGGTCAGCGCGATACACCCGGTGACCCACCAGAAGAACACGCTCTCGTGCCCAGCCTGCTTGAGCGCCAAAGCGATCGGCTCCGAGAGCCCGCCGAAGACAGCGGTCGCCAGGGCGTGTGGAAGGCCGACGCCCAGGGCGCGGACGTTGGTGGGGAACATTTCCGCCTTGATGATCGCCGAAAGAGCCGTGTAGCCGCTGAGGAACACCAGCGCCGTGATCATGAGCAGGAAGGCGATCCACGGGTTCCCGGTCCTGCCCACGAGCGTCATGATCGGCACGGTCAGGAGCATGCCGCCGACGGAGAAGCCGAACATGACCGGGCGGCGGCCGAAGCGGTCGGAAAGGGCGCCGGCGACGGGTTGCATGAAGATGAACAGGAACAGGGCGGCGAAACCGATGAGCGAGGCGGTCGGCTTGGGGATTCCCGCCGTGTTCACCATGTACTTCTGGAGATAACTGGTGAAGGTGTAGAACGCGACCGTCCCGCCGATGGCGAGACCGAGGACGGCGAGGACCTGGCGGCGATGCGAACGCAGCAGGACCCGAAGCCCGCCGCGGGAAGGCGAGGAGCGCTGGAAGTGTTCCGACTCCATCATGCTTCGGCGGAGATACCTGACCACGAGTCCGGCGATCGCGCCGAGCACGAACGGGATCCGCCAGCCCCACGCGTACATCTGCGCGTCGGTCAGCAGCGACTGCAACACGATCATCACCAGCAGGGCCGCGAGCTGGCCGACGGTGATCGAGACGTACTGGAAGCTCGAGTAGAACCCGCGTCGTCCCGGAGTGGCGATCTCGGAGAGGTACGTCGCGCTCGAACCGAACTCGCCGCCGACAGAGAGGCCTTGCGCGAGCCTGGCGACCACGAGGATCACGGGCGCGAGAAAGCCGATCGACGAATAGCCGGGCGTGATGGCGATGGCCAGCGAACCGAAGCTCATCAGCGTCACGGACAGCGTCAGCGCGGCCCGCCTGCCGAACTTGTCCGCGTAGAGGCCCAGGAGCCAGCCGCCGAGCGGCCGCATCAGGAAGCCGACCGCGAATACGACGGCCGTGGACAGCAGTTGCGCCGTCTGGTTTCCCTCGGGGAAGAAACTCGCCGCGAAGTAGATGCTGAACGAGGCGTAGACGAACCAGTCGTACCACTCGACCAGGTTGCCGAGACAGCCGCGGACCACGTTCGCCACGACGCCGGATTTCTTGTGCGGCAAGGGAAGCTCCTTCGCTCCGGGATGCCGACCATCATGAGCTGTGATCCCTGCGGTTGAGAAATAGAAATCCGCGATGGACACATACCCGGTCGGCATGGAGCTCGGGACCTACCCCAGGAAGTCGCTCACCAGGTCGCTCGCCTCGGGACGGCACTCGTCGAAGTAGGCGTGCCGCGCCCCGGCGAAGAGATGCATGCGCGCGTCCGGAATCCGCTCCGTCAGCAGGGGCGCGTTCGACGGCGGCGCCAGCAGATCGTCGTCGCCGTGGAGAACCAGGGTGGGGGCGGAGATCTCCGGAAGCACGTCCCAGGCGTCATGGTTATTGCTCGCGACGAGATGCCCGCGCACCGCGTGCGGCGGCATCCCGCGCGCTCCCAGCACTCGATACGGCCCTGGATTCCCCGCTCGCCAGGCAGGGGTGTACATCAGGTCTTCCAAGGTTTCCCGTGCCTCCACAGAGGACCGCCGGGCCAGCGCCAGCCGCACGTCGTTCGACCGCTCGACACCGTGTTCGCCGCCCGGCGAGGTGCAGCCGAGGACGAGCCGTCGCACCCGGCCGGGATGCCTCACGGCGACCCACTGCGCGACCCGGCCGCCCATCGAGGTTCCGTAGACGTCGGCTTCGGCGACGTCGAGCTCGTCGAGGACAGCGATCACGTCCTCAGCGAAACCCGTTGTGGAATAAGGAGAATCCGGCGCGTCACTGGCTCCGGTGCCGCGATAGTCCATGGTGATCGTGCTCGGGAAATCCCCGCGCGTGCGGTCCCACCAGGTGTGGTCGTTCGCCTGCCCGGCCAGCAGTACGAGCGGCCTGCCAGTGCCCTGCCACTGGTAGGCCAGCCGGGTGCCGTCGGTGGCGACGGCGTGGCCGGTGCGGGGGAGCGTGGTCATTCTTCTCCTGTCCGGTCGTCCCAGAGCCGGGCCGAGGGCCATTCGCCCTCGCGCACGGTCCGGTGGATCTGCTGGACCAACGCCCGTGCGACGGCGTCGACGGCGGGCGTGACCCGCGCGGTCCGGGGCATGCCGAGGACGACGGTGCGCCAGACCTCCGGTTCGCACACCGGAGCCGCGCTCAGGGTGCCGTGGGCGACGTCCGCCGCGATGCCGATGCCGGGCAGGATCGTCCAGCCGTGTCCGCCGAGCACCAGGCGTTTCTGCAACGTCATCGAGTTGGTCTGCACGGTGACCTCGGCCCCGGCGCCCGCCTCGCGGGCCGCGCCGTCGATGAGAGTGCGCAGCGCGTGCCCCTCGGACGGCATGACCAGCGGATGTGCCGCCACCTCCGCGAACGGGACCGGCCGGGTGGGATCCAACCCGGCCGAAGGCGGAGCGACAGCCCACAGTCGTTCGCGGACCAGCGGGCGGACGTTGAGCGACGGCGTACTGGTCAGGTTGTAGAGCAGGCTCAGATCGACGTCGCCGTCGTCGATCCACCGCTGAAGATGCCCCGAGTACGCGGTGAGCAGCCGCAGTTCGATCCCCGGATGGTCGCGCAGCACGGCCGTCGTGAGCGGCGCGGCGAGCCGCTCGGCGGCGCTTTCCAGCAGCCCGACCGTGACGATCCCGGTGACCACCCCGGGTTCCGGGGCCAGCTCGGCCCGGGCCCTGTCGAGTTCGGTGAGGGCCCGGCGGGCGCGTTCGACCAGCGTCGCGCCGGCCTCGGTCGGGCGCATGCCGTGACGGGTCCGCTCGAACAGCGGCACCCCGAGTTCCTGTTCCAGGGTGCGGATCTGCCGGGTGACCGCGGGCTGGACCAGGTGCAGCAGCTCGGCCGCGCGGGTCACGCTGCCGACTTCGGCGACCGTCACCAACGCTTTGAGCTGCTTGAAGTCCACTGTCATCCCCTGCTCATCGCGGTCCGGTATGCAGCTATCACCATTAGGTATTTCACTTACCTGGGCATCATCACTCATGATAATCGCATGACCGAGGAAGAGACCGCCATCGTCGCGCTCGTGGCCGAATTCGTGGATCGCGAGGTCCGGCCCGTCGCCCGGGAGCTCGACCACGCGAACACCTACCCGGAGAACCTCATCGACCAGATGAAGGCGATGGGCGTCTTCGGGCTGGCCGTGCCCGAGCCCTGGGGCGAGACCCAGGTCTCCGCCCAGTGCTACGCGTTGGTCACCGAGGAGCTCGCACGCGGCTGGATGAGTCTCGCCGGCGCGATGGGCGGGCACACCGTCGTCGCGAAGCTCCTGGCCACGTATGGCACTCGGGAACAGAAGGACGCCTACCTGCCGAAGATGGCGACGGGCGAGATCCGCGCGACGATGGCGCTCACCGAACCCGGCGGCGGCTCGGACCTGCAAGCCCTCCGCACCACGGCGCGGCGAGAAGGCGACGAGTACGTCGTCAACGGCGGCAAGACGTGGATCACCAACGCGCGCCGGTCCCAGCTGGTCGCGTTGCTCTGCAAGACCGACCCCGCCGCCGAACCGGCGCACAAGGGGATCTCCGTCCTGCTGGTGGAGAAGGGACCCGGTTTCGAGGTCTCGCGGGATCTGCCCAAACTCGGCTACAAGGGTGTCGAGAGCTGTGAGCTGTCCTTCGACGGCTTCCGCGCCCCGGCCACGGCTCTCCTCGGCGGCGAGGAGGGACGCGGCTTCGCCCAGATGATGCGGGGACTGGAGATCGGCCGGATCCAGGTCGCCTGCCGGGCACTCGGCGTCGGCCGCGCCGCACTGGAGGATTCCCTGCGCTACGCCCAGGAACGGGAGAGTTTCGGCAAGCCGATCTGGCAGCATCAGTCGATCGGCAACTATCTTGCGGACATGGCGACCAAGCTCGAGGCCGCGCGGCAGCTGACGCATCACGCGGCGCGGCGCTACGACTCGGGCGAGCGCGCGGACCTGGAGGCGGGGATGGCGAAACTGTTCGCCTCCGAGACCGCGATGGAGATCGCGCTCGACGCCGTCCGGATCCACGGCGGCTACGGCTACTCGACCGAGTTCGACGTCGAGCGGTACTTCCGTGACGCGCCCTTGATGATCGTCGGTGAGGGCACCAACGAGATCCAGCGCGGCGTGATCGCGCGCCAGCTGGTCGAACGGCACCGCATCCCGTCCTGAACAGCGAGGAAGGCAGTATGCGCCAACCACTCGAGGGAATCACCGTCGTCGCGCTGGAGCAGGCCGTCGCCGCGCCGTTCGCGTCACGCCAGCTCGCGGACCTCGGCGCGCGGGTCATCAAGATCGAACGTCGCGGCGCCGGCGACTTCGCCCGTGACTACGACCGGACCGTCCACGGGCAATCGAGTTACTTCGTCTGGCTCAACCGGGGCAAGGAAAGCGTCGAACTCGACATCAAGGATCCGGCCGACCGGGAACTGCTCGGCGCGATGATCGGCCGGGCCGACGTCTTCGTGCAGAACCTCGTGCCCGGGGCAGTGGAACGGCTCGGGCTGGACGCTGGGACATTGCGCGCGGAACATCCGGAACTGATCCACTGCTCGATCTCGGGCTACGGCCCCGAAGGTCCATATCGGACGAAGAAAGCCTACGACCTGCTGGTTCAGTGCGAAACCGGGCTCGTCATGTCCACCGGAACCCCCGAGGCCCCGGCCAAGGCGGGGATCTCGATCGCCGACATCGCCACCGGGATGTACGCCTACACCGGCATCCTCACCGCGCTGTACGACCGCGAGCGCACGGGCGAGGGCGCGAGCCTGCACGTCGCGATGATCGATTCGCTCGGCGAATGGATGAGCCAGCCCGCCTATTTCTCCCGCTACGGCCAGGAACCGCCGCGGCGTACGGCCGCGGCGCATCCGTCGATCTCCCCGTACGGTCCGTACCGCACCGGCGACGACAAGATCTTCCTGAGTGTCCAAAGCGAACGGGAATGGGTCGTGCTCTGCCGGGACGTTCTGGCACGTCCCGAACTCGTCGAAGATCCACGCTTCCGGACCAACGACGACCGCGTCGCCAACGACGACGAGCTGACCGCGATCCTGGAGACGACCTTCACCGGCCTGACCGCCGACGAGGTCGGAGACCTGCTGGAGCGCGCCGGGATCGCCAACGCCCGGCTGCGGACACCCGAACAGTTCACCCGGCATCCGCAGCTGGCCGCGCGAAACCGGTGGCGCGCGGTGGAAACCCCGGCAGGGCCGCTGGAGGCGCTGCTCCCGCCGGTCGAGGTGGCCGGCCGCGAGCCGGTCATGGGGCCGGTGCCCGCGCTGGGCGTGCACAACGAGGCGATCCGGGCCGAATTCGGTCCCGGCGAGGAGGTCCGGCCGTGAAGGAAGTCACCGAGGTCCCGCAACCCGGCCCGGCGGAAGCGCTGAGCTCGCTGCTCGACGTCGAGATGCCGGATCTGGACCGCGACGGCCTGCCCCTGCTGTGGCACTGGTTCTACCTGCTGGACCGGCCCGCGCAGGCGGATCTGGGGCCGGACGGGCATCCGCTGCGCGCCACGATCCCCGCGCCACCGGAGCCGGGACGCCGCCGGATGTGGGCGGGCGGCCGAGTGCGGACGTGCGGACCGCTGCGGTGCGGCCTGCCCGCCACCCGTCGCACGGAAGTGCTTTCCGTGCAAGAGAAACAGGGACGCACCGGGCGGCTGACCTTCGTCGTCACCGGGCACGAGGTCATCCAGGACGGCCGGGTCGTGGTCGACGAGGAACAGGACCTGGTCTACCGCGACGCGGCTTCCGGACGGGCCGAGGTGGCCGCCGAGGAGCCGGAGGTGCCGGTGGCCGACGGAGAGTGGGCGATCGACGTCTCGCCGACGCTGCTGTTCCGCTTCTCGGCGCTGACCTACAACGCGCATCGCATCCACTACGACCGCGACTACGCGCGAGACGTCGAGGGCTATCCGGGGTTGCTCACCCACGGGCCGTTGCAGGCGCTCGCCATGGCCGAAGCCGCGCGGCGGCAGGGGATCGGCGGGGAGCTGGCCTTCGACTACCGCCTCGTCTCACCGCTGTTCGACCATCAGGGCCTGGTGGTCCGTGCCGAAGCGGCAGAGGGCGAGACCGTCACCACGGTCCGGGACCGCCACGGACGTCGGACCGCGACCGGAACGGTGCGCCGATGAGTGAGCTCCTCGTCAGTGCGAAGACGTTCCTGTTCGTCCCCGGGCACCGGCCGGACCGGTTCGCCAAGGCCGAGGCCAGTGGCGCCGACGTCGTGATCCTCGACCTGGAAGACGCCGTCGCTCCCGACCTGAAGGAGGCCGCGCGCGAGCACGTCCGGGCGTGGCTGGCGGAAGGGCATCAGGCGGTCGTCCGTATCAACGCCGCCGGAACCCCTTGGTACCACGAGGATGTCGCGAGTGTCGGCTGCGCGCTCGCGGTGATGCCGCCCAAGGCCGAAGACCGGGCCGAGATCGACGCCCTCGCCGGGCGGCTGCCCGGCGTGGGAATCCTTCCGCTGGTCGAAACTGCGGCCGGGATCGCCGAAGCGGTGGCGGTCTGCAGTGCGGACGCGGTGGTACGGCCGGCTTTCGGCAGCGTCGACCTCGCCGCGCAGCTCGGCGTCGACCATCGGTCGCACGAGGCGTTGCGGTACGCGCGATCCGCGCTCGTCGTCGCCGCGGCGGCCGCGGGCCGGGCGGCGCCGATCGACGGCGTCACCACGGCGCTCGACGACGAGGCCGCGCTCACCGCGGACCTCGGCCACGCCAAGATCTTGGGCTTCACCGGAAAACTCTGCGTGCACCCGCGCCAGGTGCCTGTCGCCGCTCGGGAACTGGCGCCGTCGGCGAGCGAAATCGAGTGGGCGAGGGGAGTGGCCGCGCTCGTGGGTGACGGTTCGGTGGCCGTGATGGACGGTCAGCTGGTGGACAGGCCGGTCGAGCTGCGCGCCAGGACCATCCTGGACCGGGCGGGTCAGCCATTCCGACCAGCCGGATGACGCCGATGCGGTCTGGTAGTGCCCGCCGAGTGGCGGTAGCGTTCCGGCGGGTGAACTTTTCGTTACGGTGAACGGAAAGGAGGCGTGGCCCGATGCACGAACCCTTGGTGACGCAGTTCAAGACCACCGATCCGGAGCAGGCACGGGCGCTGATCGCCGTGGCCTATCGCGACAACCGGCTGCTAGTACGGGGAACCGTCGAAAACTATCGTTTCGAGCACAACCGCTGTGACCTCGGGGACGTGCATTTCGACTTCCTGCACAACACTCTCACCACGGAGGTCGCGGTCCAGCCGCTGGGCAGGATGGTGCTGCTGCGGGTGCTGGACGGGGTGCTGGAGATCGACGACGGTCTCAGCGACCGCAGGTTCGGCCCCGGCGACGTGTTCGTCGGCCCGCACCCCGGTCAGGACTACCGGACGCGGCTGCACGGCGCGCGGCTGCAGATCACCGGTCTCGATCTGTCGCTGATCACGGGGGCCGACCCGGCGCAGGACGGCGGGGCGATCGAGCGGTTGAGCTATGAGCCGGTGAGCCAGGAGAAGGCGCGGCGATGGCACAGGACGGTCGAATACGTCACCGGGTTGTTCGCCGGACCGGAGCAGGAGAACGGTCCGCTGGTGCTCGGCGCGGCGGGACGGCTGGTGGCGGCCATGGCCCTGGACACCTTCACCGCGGGCACCGGCGAGGAGTACCCGTGCGACCGCCGGGACGCCGTCCCGGACACCGTGCGCCGCGGGATCGCTTTCCTGGAGGCGAATCCGGATCTGGACCTCGGCGTCGCCGACATCGCCCGTGCCTGCCGGGTCTCGGTGCGCGCCCTGCAACTGGCGTTCCGGCGGCATCTGGACACCACCCCGATGGCGTATCTGCGTCAGGTCCGGCTGGACCGGGCCCGGGCGGAACTCGGAAATGCCGTCGAAGGCACGACGGTCACCAGTGTCGCGGCGAAATGGGGCTTCCTGGACGGCAGCCGGTTCAGTGCGCAGTATCGAGCGGCCTTCGGCGAATCGCCCAGTCAGACCCTGCGCAGACCTTGAGGTTCGTTTTCGTCGGTGCGGTTGTGCGTTTCCGCCCCTAGCCCCGCGCTCCCGGAAGCGGTTCCATGGTCCTTGTCCACCAGCACGGCCCGGACCCCGTCGGCTGGTGTGCGTACACCGGACCGGCCGGCCGGTCTTCAGCTGGGCGCCGCGATACCGTCGTACATGACGCGGCGGACCGCTCGACTCATCGCAGCCTGCCGTTCCGGTGACGGATCGCGCAGTTCCGAAAGTATCGACGCGAGGATCATGCCGTTGATCGCGCGGGCGGTGGAGTCCACGTCCAGGTCCTCGTGCAGATACCCGAGCCGGACGCCGTGGTGGAGATAGCCCGCGGTCAGTTCGGCGGCGGTCTCGTAGAAGTCCAGCACCCGTTCCCGCATCTCGGCGTCGATGCCCGCCGCTTCGAGCAGGAGGAACCGGGCCATCCGCGGGTCGCCGCCGAAGATCCGGGCGAGCGCGTCGCCGATCCGGGCGCTCTGCCTGCGGTATTCGGCCAGGCTGTTGACCGCATCCGGAGCGTTGTCCGCGGCCAGCGCGGCGACCACCTTCTCGACCAGGTCCGTGATCACGTGGTCGACGATGTCCCGCTTGTTCTGGAAGTACCGGTAGAAGGTGCCGTGCCCGATGCCCAGCCGGGCGGCGATGTCGGCGATACCGGTCGCGTGGTAGCCGCGTTCGGCGAAGCAGTCGAACGCGGTCTCCACGATCTCGCGCCGTAGTTCCTGCTTCTTCCGTGCGGCCCTGCTGACCGGGGTCTCCGTCGTCATTCCGCCAGCTTATTGCCCCGGGCGTTCAAATGACATAGCGTTCCGGAAATGACACGTCATTCCGCGAGAGCGCTGGTGCTCGGCTGCGGCGGGACCCTGGGGTTCGCCTGGACAGCCGCGGTCCTCGACGCGCTGCACACCCGGGCGGGCTGGGACCCACGCGAGGCGGAGGTCCTGATCGGGACTTCGGCGGGGGCCGAAGCGGTGGCCATGCTCGGAGCGGGGATCCCGGCGAAGGCGATCCTCGACGCGGTGGCCGGCGCGCCCGGCGGTGACGCCGTCGTCGCCGCGCACGTCCGCCGGACGCCGGACCGGTTCCCGCCGGTGCCGTCCCCGCGGTGGCCCGCGACCGGGCTGGTCCGCGCCGCGCTGCGCCGGGACGTCGACACGCTCGCCGGCCTCGCGGGACTGCTGCCCCGTGGCAGGGGAGACGCGGGCCGGCTTCGCGACCTCGGCGACGCGCTGGCGCCAGGCGGCTGGGTTCCGCATCCCGCGACCTGGCTGATGGCCGCGGACCTGACCGGGAAGCGGATCGCGCTCGGCTCCCCGGACGCGCCGCCCGCTCGCCTCGGCGAGGCGATCGCCGCGTCCTGGGCGATCCCCGGCTGGTTCCCTCCGTCCGTCGTGGACGGACGTCCGCTGCTCGACGGCGGGACGGTCTCCCCGACCTCGGCCGATCTCCTCCTCGCCCGCGACGTCGGCGAGGTGGTGCTGATCGCGCCGATGAGCAGCGAGGGCGGGGCCCCGGCCCGCGGCGCCGCCCGGCTGGAACGCCTGCTGCGGACGGCGATGACCAGGCGGGTGGACGACGAGGCGCGGCGGCTGCGCGCGGCGGGCGTCCGGGTGGTCCGGATCGAACCGGGACCGGCCGATCTGGCCGCCATGGGCGCCAACTTCATGGACGGACGGCGTCGGGAGCACGTGCTCGCCACGGCGTTGAGGACGGCGCCCGGCCTGGTCGCCGACGCCTTCGAACGAGAGGGAGTGCGCGCATGACCAAGTACCCGGACCTCGACCTCGACGGCGCGCATGTGGCGATCACCGGCGGGGGACAGGGCATCGGCCGCGCGACGGCCGAACGCATGGCCGCCCGTGGCGCGCGTGTGTCGATCGGCGATCTCGACCTCGAAGCCGCGAAGCGCACCGCGGCCGACGTCGGCGGGACAGCGCACCACCTCGACGTCGCCGACCAGACCTCGTTCGCCGCCTTCCTCGCCGAGGCCGGAGAAGCGAACGGACCGCTCGCGGTCCTCGTCAACAACGCCGGGATCATGCCCAACGGCGGTTTCCTCGACCTTCCCGACGCGCTCAACCGGGCGACCATGGAGGTCAACGTCTTCGGCGTCGTCCACGGCATGCGGCTGGCCCTGCCCGGCATGCTGGAGCGCGGGCGCGGTCACATCGTCAACGTCGCGTCGCTGGCCGGGAAGTTCCCCGTCCAGGGGCTGGCGATCTACAACGCCAGCAAGTTCGCCGTCGTCGGGCTCACCGCGGCGACCCGGCTGGAATACGCGCGACACGGCGTCAGCGTCTCCGCCGTGCTGCCCTCGGCCGTCGACACCGCGCTCGCCTCGGGGCTCGACATGCGGCCGATCCCGAAGGTGAAACCGGGCCGGATCGCCGACGCCGTCGTGGATTCCGTCCGCACCCGTGCCGCGGAGACCGCCGTGCCCGGTTATGTCGGCGTGCTGGCCTCCCTCGCGGCCGTGACCCCCGAACCCGCGCTCAACGCCTTCCGGCGGCTGGTGCGGGACGACCGGGCCCTGCGCCCCGACTCACCCGAGCGGGACGGTTACCGCGCCCGCCTCCACCAGGACACCCAGCGGGAGGAAAACGCATGACCACGCAGTACGACGCCGTCGTCGTCGGGGCCGGTTTCGGCGGGATGGGCGCGGCGATCCAGCTCAACCGGCTCGGCTACGACAACCTGCTCATCCTGGAGCGCGAGTCCGATCTCGGCGGCACCTGGCATGTGAACCGCTATCCCGGACTGGCCGTCGACATCCCGTCGGCCACCTACTCGTACTCCTTCGAGCCGAACCCGCACTGGTCGCGTCTCTTCGCACCAGGCGCGGAACTCAAGCGGTACGCCGAGCACGTCGCGGACAAGTACCGCTTGCGGCGCTACATGCGTTTCGGCTCGGTGGTCACCGGCGCCGTCTGGGACGAGACGAACGCGCACTGGACGGTCTCGCTCGCCGAAGGGGAACCGGTCACCGCGAAGTACCTCCTCACCGCGACCGGATTCCTTTCCCAGCCCAAGAAACCCGACATCGCCGGGATCGACACCTTCGGCGGCAAGGTCATCCACACCACCGCCTGGGACGACGGCTACGACCTCGCGGGCAAGCGCGTGGCGGTGATCGGCACCGGCGCGACCGCGGTCCAGCTGATCCCCGAGATCACGAAGGTCGCGCGGGAACTCACCGTGTATCAGCGGACCCCGATCTGGGTGAGCCCCAAGCTCGATTTCCCGGTGCCCAAGGCCCTCCGGCGCGCATTCGCCGCGCTCCCGTTCACCCAGCGGGTCGCCCGGCTGACCGGGACCGCGCTGCTGGAGCTGATGATGGTCTCCGGTGTCCTGCACTACAAGCAGCTGCCGGCGGCCAACCGGCTCGGCAAACTGTGGTGCCAGGCGCATCTGCGCCGCCAGGTGCGGGATCCGGGCCTGCGCGCGGACCTGACGCCGCGCTATTCGTTCGGCTGCAAGCGCCCGACGTTCTCCAACGAGTACTACCCGGCCTTCACCAAGGACCACGTGCACCTGGAGACGACGTCCATCGCGAAGATCGACGAAACCGGGATCGAGACCGCCGACGGGCGGCGGCGGGACATCGACGTCCTGGTGCTGGCGACCGGGTTCGATCTGTGGGAGGCGAACTTCCCGGCGGTCGAGATCATCGGACGCGGCGGCAGGGATCTCGGGAAATGGTGGCGGGAGAACCGGTTCCAGGCCTACGAGGGCGTCGCGATCCCCAAGTTCCCCAACTTCATTTCGCTCAACAGCCCGTACTCGTACTCGGGACTGTCCTATTTCACCACCATCGAGACGCAGATGCGCCATATGGACCGGCTTTTCGGCGCGATGCGGCGGCGGGGCGCGACCGAGTTCGAAGTCACGCAGGAAGCCAACGACGCGTTCCTCGACCGGATGACCGAACGCCTCGGCGACTCGATCTTCACCCTCGGGAACTGCGCCCCGGCGAACAGCTACTACTTCAACCCGCACGGGGAGGCGACCCTGCTGCGGCCGTCGTCCACGCTGAACGCGATCAAGGAGGCACAGAGCTTCCCGGTCGAGGACTACACGTTCGCTTAGGCCGAGGGCTGAAAGCGTCCTTCACCGCATGCCACGCGGTGAAGGACGCTTTCCCCACATGTCACGCGGGGAAAGCGTCCTTCGGCCCCGAAGGGCTTACTGCCGCCGAAGCCGCAGGGTGACTGCCGCGCCTGCCGCGGCGAGGAAGACCGCGCCGAGCGCGTACGGCCACCACGGCACCTCGGTGTCGCCCACCGGGGCGGCACCGTAACCACCGGCGGCACCGGTGCGGTCGTAGGTCGAGCCGGGCAGCTTGTCGCCGTAGCGGCTCTGCAGAGCCTCGCGGTAGGCGGCGAGCGTCATCTTCTCGCCGGTCTTCGCCACCGACGAGCCGTCGAGGACGGTCACGGTGTCCCCGTCGACGGCGTACCAGGCGCCCGCCTGAGGTTCGCTCAGGAGGTAGCCCTTGCCGACCTGCGCCGCGAGGCGCTTTTCGACGTCACCCGAGGCGACGTTGTAGACCGACCAGCCCGAGCCCTCGCGCTGGGACCACACGGTCGCCGCGTCGCCGTTGCCCAGGGTGGCGGGAGTGGCGACATAGGCGAGCTGTGCGGGGACGGCCGACGTTCCGGCGATGAAGCCCGCGGTCGGCTGGTAGACCGCCACCGGGGTCCGGGGATCGGCTTTGGCCGTTCTGGCCGCGATGGCCGTGTCCGCTTTGGCCGCGCCGGGGAACACCGCTTTGGCGAGCCGCTGGGTGGTCGCGTCACTGGTGACCACTGTGGACACCGCGGCGAGGTCGGCGGCGGTGGGCGCGCCGCTGGGGGCGTCGGCGGCGGAGGCCTGGCCACCGAGTGCCAGTGACAGTCCGAGGGCGAGGATCGTGGCGCCGAGGAAGGTTCGCTTCATGGTTTCAGTCCTTGATCCCGTAGACGGTGTGGGTCCAGGTGAACGAGTTGTTGGACCGGTAGGCGTTGTAGCTCATCTGGTTGTAGCGGGGGCTCGATCCCCACGGGTCGCCGTAGTACACCGTCGTGGCGCCGTTCGTGTTGTCGTAGCCGTAGAGCACGTGCATGTGCCCGCCGCCGTTGCGCCAGCCGATCCGGGTGCCGATCGGCTGCCGCGCGTCGACCTGGGCCTTGATGGTCGCGAAGCTCAGCGTCTGGCCCGAGGAGTTGTAGCTGCCGACGTTGCTGAACCCGAGCCACCGGAACACGCGCTGCTGATCGCTCAGGTAGCCCTGGTTGTTCGCACAGTCCGAACCGGACTCGTTGTGCGCGACCTGGCAGAACTTCGTCTGGGAGATACTGTGCCCCCACCAGGCGGCGATGGTGTTGCCGCTGGCGTCCCAGCACCAGTTGCTCTTCTCCTGCGCCTGCATCTTGATCGGGATCGTGGTGGCGGCCGTGATCGCGGGCGCCGCCGAGGCGGGCGCCTGCAAGGCGACCAACGCGGCGACACCGGCGCAGGCCGTGGCCAGCCCGCGCCTGAATGAGGTCTTCACCGTCGGAACACTCCTAACTGGATGGTCGAACGCGAAGCACGCGCGGGCGGCTACCCAAACGGGACGGGGTGGGGACTTCGGCTACCCGAATGGGCGGCCGACCGGCGCGAGCAGGGGACTTGCGCTGTGACGAGGTGACATAGGGGCACCGCGAACAGTCTGAGATTCACCCTCCGGTGGCCTCGTGGCAAGGTTCGCGCCAATACCTAAGGGTCCGTATTGCCGATGCGGGGATTCGCGTAGCGCAGGTCGGCGTCGGCCGATCGAGTTAACGTCGTGACTCAGGTGGTGTGGACCAGCGGAAAGCGCGTGGCCCGTGGTCACTGTTCGTGTTCCCGCCTTTCGGCGGGTGTCCTATCGGTATGGTCCCGGGCATGCCGACGATCGGTGCGGCACCGGTGTTCGTGGCCCGCGACACCGCATTGGCCGAACTGGTGCGCGTCGCCTGCCGCCCGCCGTCGGTCGCCGTCGTCGAGGGCGAACCGGGTGTGGGCCGGAGCCGTCTGCTCGAAGAACTGGCCGTCCATCCCGGGATCGCGTCGCGCGTGGTCTGGTCCGCCCGCTGCGGTTCCTTCGCGCGGCCGTGCCGCCTCGCGCCGTTGGTCGACGCGCTGCTCGGGAAGAGCGACGTGGCCGCCGCCCACGCGGGCGGCTTTTCCCCGGTGACCGGCGTCCTGCGGCGGCTGATCCCCGAATGGTCGGGGTGGCTGCCGCCGTTCCCGGAGAACGCGGACGCCGACACCGTTCGGCAGCAGGAGTTCCGTGCCGTGCGCGAAGTCCTGACCGGCTGCGGTCCCGCGGTGCTGATACTCGACGACGCCCACTCCGCCGACGACGACACGTGGGAGTTCCTGCGCGGGCTCGCGGCGTCCCCGGCGGCCGCGCTGAGTGTGGTGGTCAGCGCGGTGGCGTGCGGGTCCCGTCGGTTCCCGCCGCTGCGCGAAACCGCCGCCCAGCTCTCGCTTCCGGCGTTCACCGCCGACCAGGTGCGGACACTGCTCGACGCGTCCTTCGGCCGGTGCGCCCCGGATTTCGCCGAAGCGGCGCACCGGCGGACGTCCGGGATCGCCGCCGACCTGACCGCATTGGTCCAGAGCGTCGGCGACACGGCGGAAGCGCTTTCGGCGGACAGGCTGGCGTCGGCGACCGTGCCGCTGATCGTGCGGGGCCGGGTCGCCGGACTCATGGACGCGATCGGCCCGGCCTCACGGGACGTCGTCCGCGCGGCCGCGGTGCTGGGTTCGCCCGCCGGGGAACCGGATCTGGGCGCGGTCGCGGCGTCGTCGTCCGGCGAGATCTCCGGCGCGGTCACCGAAGCCGTCGAAGCGGGATTGCTGCGAGATCTCGGCCGTGGCCGGTACGTCTCGGGAAGCCCGCTGATCGCCGAAGCGGTCTACGCGTTGCTTCCCGGGCCTCAACGATGCTCGATGCACGGCCGTGCGGCTGCTCGGCTCGCCACCGGCGCCGAGCCCTTCGCCTCGCTGATCGCCCGCCACGCGCGGCTCGCGGGAGACATCGCCGCGTGGACCCAGTGGACCGGCGTCGCCGTCGACAACGCCATCGAAGACGGCCGGACCGAGGAAGCGAGCCGCCTGCTCGAAGCGGCTTTGCGGGACGCGGATCTGCCGCGGACCGCGCGGGAGTCGTTCGCCGTCCGGCTCGGCCGGGAACTGCCGCGCAGCATCGCCCACGCGGGCACGGTCCGGCTGCTGCGGGAGATCCTGCGCGAATGGCCGCTGAGCAAGGCCGCGCGGGGCGAGATCCGGGTCCATCTCGGCCAGGTGCTGATCAACCAGGTGGGCAAGGTCGAAGCGGGCAGGCTCGAGATCGAACTGGGCGCGGCCGACCTCGGCAGGCGGCAGGCCCTGCTCGCCAGGGGCCTGGTCACCTTGGCGCTGCCCCATATCGGGACGGTCCCTGTCGAGGAGAACCTGCGCTGGCTCGACGAGGCGGAACAGGTGAGCAAGGGGGAGCACGACGCCGGGCTGCTCGCCGCGATCGCCGCCAACCGGCTCTCGGCGCGGATGCAGATCGCCGATCCGGAAGCCTGGCAAGGGATCGCGGACCTCCCGAGGGCGCCGGAATCGGCCGAGGTCTGCCGTCAGGTGGCCCGCACCTACATCAACCTGGCCGACGCGGTGGCGTGGAACGGGCACTACCCGGTCGCTCGGGCCTACCTCGCGACCGCGCGGAGGCTGATCCGGGACGACCACCAGCCCTATCTCGACGCGCTGGCCGACGGGACGGAACTGCGCCTGGACCTCGCGATGGGGGAGTGGGCGAGCGTCGCCGAGAAGGCGCGGGCGATGCTGACTCGGGTCGACAAGGACAGTTCGCTCGCCGCCGAGCCACTGCTCGTGCTCGGCTGGTACGAGTACGGCCAGCACCGGCCGACGGCGGCGCTGCGCAGTTTCGACGCGGCGTTCGCGCTTTCCGCGGGCAGCGTCCCGGTGCAGGCTTCGGCGTACGCGGGCCGCGTCGCGGTCCATCAGGCGGGCAAGGACCTGCAAGCCGCCCGGCGCCTGGCCGAGTACGGCCTGGAAACCGTGCGCCGCAAGAACAACTGGGTCTGGGCGGCCGAACTGATGCCGTTCGCCGTGCGCACCATGCTCGGCTTGGGGCAGCACGTCGAGGCGCGAGAGCTGCTCGCGGAGTACCGGCAGGGCATCGACGGCAAGGACGCGCCGGTCGCCAACGCGTCGGCGCTGCTGTGCCGAGGGTTGCTCACCCAAGCGCGCGGCGAGACCCTCCCCGCCGGCGACCTGCTGCTCGGTGCCGCCCAGGCCTACAGCGCGCTGCCCTTCCCGTATTTCGCCGCCTACGCCGACGAACTCGCGGCCGGCTGCTTCTCCGAAGCCGGAGAACAGGCACGCGCCGTCGCCTCCTTCACCACCGCGGAGACGGTGTACGCGAGCCTCGGCGCCGCCGTCGACGCGCTCCGCTGTCGCCGGTCACTGCGACGGTGCGATCCGGAAATGCCCCGGCGCGGCCGCAAGGGTTACGGCGAGGCATTGTCGCCGAGGGAGCTCGAGGTCGCCAGGCTCGCCGCTCAGAACCTCACCAACCGGGAGATCGGCGAGCGGCTGTTCCTCTCGCCGCGGACGGTCGAGATCCATATCGGACGGGCGCTGCGCAAATTGGGGCTGCCTTCGCGCACCGTCCTCACCGAAGATCTGCTCCGCGACGCGAGTGGTGAAGGTTCCAAAACCGCCTGACCCCATTCCATAGGGTCCGTATTCGGTGAATCGCTGGGTACTTCACGGACCAAGGCTTCGCGCCCAGGCAGCTTCCGGCCACCGTCCGGAGTACCGCTTGACACCAAGGTTAGCCCACCCTTAGTTTCCCCCTGTAACTTTCCACGGGGTGAAGGGGCGAGATGCCGAACATCGGGGGCCGTCCGGCCATGATCGCGAGGGACGACATCGTCCGCGCCGGTCGTGAGCTCGGGATGCGCCGGCTCAGCGTGAAGGCGGTCGCGGTCCGGCTGGGGGTGACCGCGACCGCCCTGTACCGGCACGTCGAGTCCCGCTGGGGACTGGAGCGGCTGGTCGGCGAGAGCATCCTGGCCGAGCTCCGGCTCCGTGACGATCCCGGACACGACCTCGAACAGCACCTGCTGTCCTTCGCCCTGCAGATGCGGGCCTTCGTGCTGGAGCACCCCGGCCTGGTCACCTACCTGCAACTGCTGTTCCCGCGCGGTGACGGTGGTCAGCGCCTGCTGACCACCGAGGTCGACGCGCTCGTCCGCCGGGGTTACGAGCCCGGCGCGGCGATCGTGCTCAGCGGCGCCGTCGCCTCGCTGACCATCGCGATGACCGCGTCGGAGGAGAACAGCGTGGCGGCCGAGGAGGCCGACGGCGCCGGGCTGGATCGGGAGCGGCAGGCGGTCCGCGACCGGCTGGCCGGTGACGATCGGCTCGCCGGGCCGTCCGCCGCTTTGCCGCAGGTGCCGCGGCCCGAGTACGTGCGGCTGCTGCTGACCGCGTCGATCCGCGGGTTGATCGAGTCCTGCCCGCCGGGCAGGCCGGTCGCCGAGATGGTGGCCGATCTGGCGGCCACCGGGGAGGGGCTGTGATGGCGCGTGGATTCCAAGGCGCGGTGATGCGGGGTTTCGGGGCCCGGGACCACGAAGCGACCGTCGTCGAAACTCGAGAGATAACACCGAAGTTCGTGCGCGTCCGGTTCGTCTCGCCGACGTTGTTCGAGGACGTCGTCGTGGAGCCGACGGTCTGGCTCCGATTCTGGTTCCCGGACCCGGAAGGCGGCCCGACGGAGTTCCAGCGCGCGTACACGCTCACCGAAGCCGATCCGGAGACCGGCGCGTTCGCGATCGACGTCGTCCTGCACGAGCCCGCCGGTCCCGCGTCGCGGTGGCTGCGTGAAGCGCGGCCCGGAGCGACGGTTCCGGTGATGTCGCTGGGTTCCTCGTCCTTCTCGGTCCCCGCCGAACCACCCGCCGGCTACCTGCTGATCGGCGACTCCGCGTCGATCCCCGCGATCAACGCGATCCTCGAAGTGATCCCGGCCGATCTCCCGGTCGAGCTCTACCTCGAAGAACACGACGAGACCGACCGGCTGATCCCGCTGGGGGAGCACGCGCGGCTGACTGTGCACTGGGTGCCGCGCCTCGACGCGACGTCGCTGGCCGCGGCGATCGAGACGCGCGATTGGTCGGACTGGCAGGCCTGGCTCGCGACGGAGGCCGGTTCGTTCAAGCAGCTGAAAACGCGTCTGCGTGACACGTTCGGCTTCCCCAAATCCGAGGTGCACGGCCGGGCGTATTGGTACTACGGCCGGGCCATGGGTGCTTTCCGTGGGGAGAAGGAAGAACCTGCCGCCGAAGCACCGAAGCCGGTCAAGGAAGCGCCCAAGGGGGCATGGCGGGCACAGGCCGCCGGACGGCTGCTCGCGCCGGTGCGGCGGACGCTGATCCTCGCCGGGATCCTGCAAGCCGTCGTGACGCTGCTCGGCCTCGCGCCGTTCGTGCTGCTGGTGGAGTTGATCCGGCGGCTGATCGAGGGTGGCGGGTCCCTGTGGGCGATCGGCGTCTCGGCGCTGGTGCTGCTCGGCGTGGGAACGCTGCTCGAATCCGCGCTCGTGCTCTGGGTGCACGCCGCCGACGCGCGGTTCGCCCGCGACCTGCGGCACCGGCTGCTGGGCAAACTCGCGAGGCTCCCGCTGGGCTGGTTCACCGCTCGCGGTTCGGGCGCGATCGCGAAACTCGTGCAGGGAGACACGCTTTCGCTCCACTATCTGGTCACGCACGCCGTTCCCGACGCGGTGGCTGCCGTCGTCGCGCCGGTCGCGGTGCTGGCCTACCTGTTCGCGGTGGACTGGCGGCTCGCCCTCGTCCTGCTCGTCCCGATCCTCGTCTACCTCGTCACCACGTCGATCATGCTCGTCCAATCGGGACCCAAGACCGGCCAGGCGATGCGCTGGGCGGAGCGGATGGCCGGGGAGGCGGGCGCGTACCTGGAGGGCCAGCCGGTGATCCGGGTGTTCGGCGGGGCGGCGGCGTCGTCGTTCCGGCGGCGGCTCGATGAGTACATCGGCTTCCTCGGCGACTGGCAGCGCCCGTTCACCGGCAAGAAGACCATGCTCGACTTCGCCACCCGGCCCGCCACTTTCCTGCTCCTGATCACCGGCGTGGGCACGCCGATGGTGGTCAGCGGCGGTACGGAGCCGGTGACGCTGATCCCGTTCCTCCTGCTGGGCACCACGTTCGGCGCCCGGCTGCTGGGTATCGGGTACGGCCTCGGCGGCGTCCGCGAGGGGATGCTCGCCGCCCGCCGGATCCAGGTCGTCCTCGACGAACCGGAACTGTCCACAGTGGAGCTCGACGGCAGAGGCGGTGTCGAGCCGGGCACCGTGGAACTGGACCGGGTCGGTTTCGCCTACCGCAGCGGGGTTCCCGTGCTGGAGAATGTCTCCCTGACCTTGCGGCCCGGCACGGTGACCGCGCTGGTCGGCCCTTCGGGAGCGGGGAAGTCGACCCTCGCCGCCTTGGTCGCCCGGTTCCACGACGTGACCGAGGGAGCGATCCGGGTCGGCGGGAAGGACATCCGTTCTTTCGCGGCCGACGAACTCTACGGCCGGGTGGGATTCGTGTTGCAGGATCCGCAACTCGTCCAGGGCACCGTGCGGGAGAACATCGCCCTCGCGGTCCCCGGCGCCGGCGAAGACCAGGTCTTCGCCGCGGCCCGCGACGCGCAGATCCACGAGCGGATCCTGCGGCTGCCGCAGGGATACGACACCGTCCTCGGTGCCGGTTCCCAGTTGTCCGGCGGGGAACGTCAGCGGGTGGCCATCGCCCGCGCGATCCTCGCCGACGCCCCTGTCCTCGTCCTCGACGAGGCGACGGCCTTCGCCGATCCCGAGTCGGAGTACCTCGTGCAGCAAGCACTCGACCGGCTCACCGCGGGCCGGACCGTCCTGGTCATCGCCCATCGCCTGCACACCGTCACCGGCGCCGACCGGATCGTGGTCCTCGACCGCGGGAAGATCGCCGAAAGCGGGACCCACGAAGAATTGCTGGCCTCGGACGGCCGCTACACCCGCCTGTGGCAGGCCGGAGCCGGTGCGGAGGTGACCGCGTGATCCGCACACTGCTGAGCCTGATCCCCGGGACGAAACACCGGGCGTTCCGGCGTTACGTCGTCCTCGCCGTGGTTTCGGTGCTGCTGCGCGCCACCGGCGTCGTGCTGCTCGTGCCGCTGGTGGGTGCCCTGTTCGGCGCCGAACCCGCGGAAGCGTTGCCTTGGCTGGGGGCGCTCGCCGCCGTCACCGCGGCAGGCTGGGCCATCGACGCGGTCGTGGGAAGACTCGGATTCGATCTCGGTTTCGGGGTGCTGGATCACGCCCAGCACGACGTCGCCGATCATCTGACGAACGTCCGTCTGTCCTGGTTGGACAGTGAGCACACCCAGACCGCCCGCCAGGCCATCGCCGCGACCGGTCCCGACCTCGTCGGCCTGGTCGGCTATCTGCTCACCCCGCTGATCGGCGCGGTCCTGCTGCCGGTCGCGATCGCGCTGGCCCTCCTGCCGATCGCCTGGCCGCTCGGGCTCGCCGCGCTGGCCGGGGTCCCGGTCCTGCTGGGCGCCCTGTGGGCGAGCGGGCGCATCACCCGGCGCGCCGACCACGCGGCGGCCGAAGCGAACACCACGCTGACCGAGCGGATCGTCGAGTTCGCCCGCACCCAGCAGACGCTGCGCGCTTCCCGCCGCGTGGAACCCGCGCGCAGTCACGCCGGCGCCGCGCTCGCCGCGCACCACGGCGCGACCGTCCGGTTGCTGCGCCTGCAGATCCCGGGTCAGGTGCTGTTCGGCATCGCCGGTCAGCTCGCGCTGGTCCTGCTCGCCGGGACGGCTGTTCTCCTCGCCACGCGAGGAAGCCTGAACGTCCCCGAGGCGATCGCCCTGATCGTCGTGATCGCCCGGTACCTGGAACCGTTCGGCGCGCTCGGCGATCTCGCGCCCGGTATCGAGACCGCCACCACCACCCTCGGCCGCATCCGGACCGTGCTCACCGCGCCTGTGGCCCCGGCGGGTGAGGCGGGCCCACCGGGCGAGCAGGCGCCGCGGATCCGGTTCGAGGACGTCGGTTTCCGGTACGCGCCCGGCACCGAAACCGTGCTGGAGAACTTCTCCCTCACCCTGGAACCGGGGACGACGACCGCGATCGTCGGGCCGTCCGGCTCCGGCAAGAGCACCGTCCTCGCCTTGCTCGCCGGTCTGCACCAGCCCACGAGCGGGCGCGTGCTGGCCGACGGGACGGATCTCGCGGAACTGTCCGCGGCCGCCCGGCGGGAGCTCGTCACGGTCGTTTTCCAGCAGCCGTACCTGTTCGAAGGTTCGGTGCGGGACAACGTCCTCGCCGGGGATCCCTCGGCGAGTGAGGAAAGGATCGCCGAGGTCGTCAAGCTCGCCAGGGTCGGCGAGCTGCTGGAGCACACGGCCGTCGGAGAGGCGGGCGGCGCGCTGTCCGGCGGCGAGCGCCAGCGCGTGTCGATCGCCCGCGCGCTGCTCAAACCGGCGCCGGTGCTGCTGGTCGACGAGGCCACCAGCGCGCTGGACACCGAGAACGAGGACGCCGTCGTCCGGTCCCTCAGCGCCGATTCCCCGTCGCGGACGCGGGTGATCGTCACCCATCGGATCGCCGGCATCCGGCACGCGGACCGGGTTCTCTTCCTGGAGGACGGGCGGATCACCGAGGACGGCACCGTCGAAGAACTTCTCGCGCGGCAAGGACGTTTCGCCGAGTTCTGGCGTCGGCAGATCGACGCCACCGGCTGGAGGATCGGCGCACGATGACCCATACACAGGGGGAGCGGGAGTGGGTCGTCACCCGCGACGGCAGACGGCTTCACGCGATGGTGCTCCCCGGACCCGAAGGTTTCACCGGGCCGACGGTCGTGTTCGAAGCGGGGGCCGCCGCCACCCGGTCGTCCTGGGCGGCGGTCCAGCCGGAGGTCGGCAGGCACGTCCGCGCGATCGCCTACGACCGGTCCGGGCTCGGCCGCAGCGCCCCGGACCCCGATGGCCGGACACTGCGCCGGATGGCCGACGACCTCAACGACGTCCTCGACCACTTCGGCCCGGGGCCCTACATCCTCGTCGCGCACAGCGCGGGCGGGCCGATCGCGCGCCAGGCCGCCGCCCGCCGCCCCGAGCGGATCGCCGGACTGGTCCTGGTCGACCCGACCGACGAGGCGGCGGACGTCCTCTTCGGCCGCGCCTTCCGCACCGGTGAACGCGTCATGCTCAAGGCCGGGGCCGTGCTCGCGCGGCTCGGCCTGCTCAAGGTCGTCTTCCGCGGCCTGCTGAGAGGCATCCCGGATGACGTCCGCCGCGACCTCGAACGCGAAGCGTTCACCGTCGGCACGATGCGGACCCACCGGGAGCAAGCCCGCACCTTCCTCGACGAACTGGCCGTCTGGCGGAACGATCCGCCGGTGCTCGGGGACATTCCGGTCACGGTGGTGTCCGGCGGGCTCGGCGGGGGCGGGCTGTCCGGCGGGATGCGGGCGCGGGCGAACGCGTCGCACGCGCACCGGGTGGCACTCTCGCCCGGCGGCAGGCACGTGATCGCGGAGCGGTCCGGCCACTACGTCCCGAAGACCGAGCCCGAGGTGATCGCGCGCGAGATCGTCAGGATGACGTGAGCGCCCGCCGGAGTTCTTCGTAGGTCGGGGCCAGTGTCCGGAGCGTCTCCGCGGCACGCGCGTCGTCCTCGACGACGAGGTCGTACTGCAGCGAACCGACCAGCCGGGCCTGTCCGGTGGCGATTTCCGCCGCCGCCTCGTGGCCGACCCGGCGCAGGCACACCGCCGCGTCGGACAGCCGGCGGGCGCCGACGCGGATCGCGAAGTGGATGAGCATGCCGCGCAGGTCCGGGTCACAGCCTGCCTCGATCCGGGTGGCCAGCGCGAGCGCCGCGGCACCGTTGCCGAGGCTGCCGGGCGGGAGTCCCGCGCCGGTCTCACCGCTCAGCCGCCTGATCGCGCGGGGGAGCGACGCGCTGATGGCGGCTTCGTCGGTGACGACGGTGTGCCGGACGAAATTCGTGCGCAGCGTGTGCGGCTTTCCGTAGGCGACGGTTTCGGCACGCCAGGCGGCGGCGAAATCCGCCCGCGGGATCCGCGCGTACGGGTAGCCCTGCGGGTCGTGGGCCAGGACGGACTCGGCGTCCGCCGCGAGCGCGACCAGGAAATGGTCGGCCCCGATCGGCCCGGTCATTCCCGGTTGGTGCCGCAGATGCCCCATTTCGACCGGGCCGATCAGGACCGGGCCGTCGGCCAGGCATTCGGCGAGCCGGGCGAACGCGGCGTCCGGATCCGGTTCGCTCACGGTTTCCGCGGTCCAGCCGAGGACGTCGAGCGCCTCCTCGACGCCGAGATCGGGATCCCAGCCGAAGGCGTCGAAAAACGGCAGCGACCCGCCGACCAGCTGCATGCCGAAAGGGCTGCCGGTCACGGTTTCGAGTACACCGATCCCCGGTGCTCCGGAGCCCAGCATCATCGCGAGTGAATGGGCATAACAATAAGGACCGGAGCCGTGGTAAGGAATTTCGATCACGCGTTCGACGATGGCAGTTTTCGCGCTCAAACGCCACCCACTTTCTTTCCGTCCGTTGTGGACGGTTCATCACCCGTCCGGGGGTTTCGGGGCCACTCAACGGGTTCTATCCAGGGGACACCGCCGGTACCGGTTGCCGTCGGCGATCTCGCCGACACAGGATGACCGTCTATCGGACTCGCTGTCCCCGCCGTCCCGACCTCGGCCGACGGGAGCGAGGGGTGAGGCGGAGGCGGCATGGCGGAACGTCGTGGGCGGAATCGGTGGCGCCGGGGCCTGGCGCTGCTCACGGTGATCGTCGTGGCGCTGCTGATGGGTGCCCCGCTGCCCGCGAGTGCCCAGACGCAGCCGCGCGGAGCAGGCACCGAGCGGCCGATCGGGCCTGAGCCGGTGTACTCCGGGCTGGCGCACGGCGGCATCACGATGGCCGCGAACTCCGTCGTGCAGTGCGGCATCGGCGTGGTCTGCAACGAGTCCGCGAGCAACGCGAGCCCGGTGTCGTGGATCAAGACCGACCCGGCCGCGCCCGGGAACACCGCCTCCGCGGCGAACCTGACCGTCCCGGCCGGTGCGAAGGTGCTCAACGCCCGGTTGTACTGGCAGTTCAACCCGGTCGCTTCCGCCGGGACCTCCGGCGACGGGAGCAGGGGCAACCAGGTCTCCATGAAGACCCCGGGCTCAGGTGCTTACCAGCGGATCACCGCCGACACCTACGACTGGTTCCCCGCGCTGGCGACCTCCGGCTTCCCGGTCCCGTACACCTACGGCGGCGCGGCCGACGTCACGAACCTCGTCACGAACGCCGGGACCGGGCAGTACACGGTCGCCGACATCCAGGCCTGCCAGGGCCAGTCGATCAGCGGGACGAACCTCGGCTGCTGGGGTGGCTGGTCGCTGGTCGTGGCCTACGAGCTGCCCAGCGAACCGCTGCGTTACCTCCAGGTGTGGGACGGTCTGCAACGGGTCGCGGGCGGCGGCGCGCCGACCTCGTCGACCATCGCGCTGAGCGGCATCAAGGCTCCGACGTCACGCCAGCCGAACGTCGAACTGGGCATCGTCGCGGGTGACGGCGACGCGCCCATCAGCGGTGACTACCTCCAGGTGGGGCCGAACGCGAGCAGCCTCCAGGACATCTCCCTGCCGGGACCCGCGGGCACGGTGACGAACAACGCGTTCAGCAGCCGGATCGACAAGGTCGCGGCCAACGGGTCGGGCTCGAACGTCACCACGCGAAACCCCAATCCGGTGAACAACGTCGGGTACGACGCCCGAAGCATCGACATCACCGGCAAGGTCCCCGCGGGCACCAGCGCGCTCCAGGTGAAGATCGGCACCACCGGCGACGCGCTGTACCCGCAGGTCGTCTGGCTGGTCACCGACGCGCTCGAGCCGGACTTGCAGATCACCAAGGCCAACGATCCGGTCGGCAACACGAACGACAGCCCACCGGGTTACGTGACCAAGGGCGGCGACGTCACCTACACCTTCGACGTCACCAACAAGCACGCCGACGGCAGCACCACCGACCTCGACACCGCGACGAACGTGGTGCTCACCGACACGCTGCCGGATGGCGTCACCTTCGTGGCCGGGTCCAATCCGGACTGTTCGGCCGCCGGGCAGGTGGTCACGTGCAGACTGCGGAACCTGGCGCCGGGCCAGTCGCAGAAGGTCGCCTTCAAAGTCAAAGTGGGCGCCTCGGTGCCGGACGGCACCAAACTCGACAACACCGGCAAGCTGGCCTTCCGCGGCGAGGACACCGGCCGTCCGCAGGAACGCACCTCGAACACGGTGCGGAACACCGTCGCCTCGCCCGGGTACCAGCTGACGAAGTCGGTCGACCTCGCCGAGGCGATCCCGGGGGACACCCTGACCTACCAGGTGACCCTGCGGAACACCGGCGTGATCCCGGTGCCCGCGCTCACGGTGCGCGACACCTTGCCGCCGGGCACGACCCACGTGTCGTCCACGCCTTCGAAGGGCACGGCGTCCGGTACCGGGCCGATCGACTGGGCTGTCAACGGTCTCGCCGTCGGAGAGACGGCCACGCTGACCGTGCGCGTGAAGGTCGGCGAAGCCGCCATCGGCAAGGAGCTGGTGAACCGAGCGAACGTGCCGACCGGGCCGCCGCCGGTCGTCCCGCCCGACAACCGCTGCCCGGACGATCCCGCCGCGGCGTGCGCGAAGACCAAGGTGCCCCCACCGTCGTACACGGTGACGAAGACCGCGGACAAGCAATCCGCGAACCCGGGCGACACCGTGCGGTACACGGTCAAGGTCGCCAACACCGGGAAGGTGACCGCGGCGGATCTCAAGGTGGTCGACGATCTGACCGGGGTGCTCGACGACGCGGTCTACCAGAACGACGCCACCGCGTCGCCCGGTTCGGTGTCCTACGCGGCGCCGAAACTGACCTGGACCGGCACGCTCGCGGCGGGGAAGAGCGCGGAGTTCACCTACACCGTCAAGGTGAAGAACCCCAACAGCGGTGACAACCGGCTGAAGAACGTCGTGACGTCGGAAACTCCTGGCGGTAACTGTCCGCCGGGCTCGACGGATCCGAAGTGCGGTACCACGACACCGGTTTCCGGCCTGCTGATCGAAAAGACCGCCGACCGGCAGTCGGCGAATCCGGGCGACGTCGTGAAGTACACGGTGACCGTGCGGAACACCGGTCAGACCAAGGTTTCCGGTGCGACGTTCACCGACGACCTGACGCAGGTGCTCGACGACGCCGACTACCAGAACGACGGCGCGGCGACGATCGGTGCGGTGTCGTTCGCGTCGCCGAAGCTGACGTGGACCGGTGACCTCGACGTCGGTGCGACGTCCACCGTGACGTACACGGTCAAGGTCAAGAAGCCGAACACGGGCGACAACCGGCTGAAGAACACGGTGTCTTCGGAGACTCCGGGTGGGAACTGCCCGCCGGGTTCGACGGATCCGAAGTGCGGTACCACGACGCCGGTTTCCGGCTTGGTTATCGAGAAGGCTGTCGACAAGCAGTCGGCGAACCCCGGTGACGTCGTGAAGTACACGGTGACCGTGCGGAACACCGGGCAGACCAAGATCTCCGGTGCGACCTTCACGGACGATCTGACGCAGGTCCTGGATGACGCGGACTATCAGAACGATGGCGCGGCAACGATCGGCGCGGTGTCGTTCGCTTCACCGAAATTGACCTGGACCGGCGATCTGGAAATCGGTGCGACCTCCACGGTGACCTACACGGTGAAGGTGAAGAACCCCGACCCCGGCGACAAGAAGTTGTCCAATGTGGTCACGTCGGATACTCCGGGTGGGAACTGTCCGCCGGGTTCGACGGATCCGAAGTGCGGAACCACCACACCGGTTTCGGGCCTGACGTTCGAGAAAACTGTCGACAAGCAGTCGGCGAATCCCGGCGACGTCGTCAAGTACACGGTCACGGTCACCAACTCCGGCCAGACCAAGTTGGCGGGTGCGACGTTCACCGATGACCTGACGCAGGTTCTCGATGACGCCGACTATCAGAACGATGGCGCGGCGACGATCGGTTCGGTGTCGTTCGCGTCGCCGAAGCTGACGTGGACCGGCGACCTGGAGATCGGCGCCACCTCCACGGTGACCTATTCGGTCAAGGTGAAGAACCCGAACGCCGGTGACAACAAGCTGATCAACGTGGTCACGTCGGAGACTCCGGGTGGGAACTGTCCGCCGGGTTCGATGGATCCGAAGTGCGGCACGACCACGCCGGTCTCGGGCTTCAAGATCGAGAAGTCGGTCGACAAATCCTCGGCGAATCCCGGTGACGTCGTCAAGTACACGGTGACCGTCGCCAACACCGGCCAGACGAAGTTGACCGGAGCGACCTTTACCGATGACCTGGCCCAGGTCCTCGACGACGCGGACTATCAGAACGACGGCGCGGCGACGATCGGTTCGGTGTCGTTCGCGTCGCCGAAGCTGACGTGGACCGGCGACCTGGAGATCGGCGCCACCTCCACGGTGACCTACACG